>NZ_JBTOQI010000023.1:0-50172 GCF_055283875.1 Pseudomonas sp. HP_14
AACGATGTATCGCCGATGGTAGTGTGGGGTTTCCCCATGTGAGAGTAGGTCATCGTCAAGATTAAATTCCAGAACCCCTGATCGCTTACGCGTTCAGGGGTTTTGTTTATGCGCGAAGAAAAAAGAATTAGCGGTGGGAGCGCGCTTGCCCGCGATGGACGCCCACGCTTCTAGCCTGACACACCGCCTCGCAGCTTTCGGCAGCTCCTACCGGTTCACCCTATCGGGTTGGACCGAATTCATTCGGGAAGGCTGAATGTCAGGCAATACACAAGCTGCGGCTGTACCGCACCCCTCGCGAACAAGTTCGCTCCTACCGTCCATGCGCCCACCTCGGTAGGACCGAATTCATTCGGGAAGGCTGAATGTCAGGCGATACACAAGCTGCGGATGTACGGGCCCCTTCGCGAACAAGTTCGCTCCTACCTGTGTACTGTTAAATGAAACATACGGACACACCTTCATCTTCCCGCATCGCAGCCGATAGCTAGCTAACATCACTCTTTGAGTTCAGCCGTATGACACTGCGTAATCTCGGAATTGCCCTTCGCGCCGCTCTCTGCTTCTCCCTCATGGCTCTATTCGTTCTGTTCCTCGGTGTCATGAGCCTCGACAAAATGTCCGGGCTCAACAAAAACACCACTGATCTCGGTGGCGGTTGGTTGAAGTCCACTCGACTTCTGGGTGAGTTGGCAGACACCACGTCGCGATTCCGTACCATGTCCTACCTGATCATGGTTAACCGCACCCAGGCGGACATCGATAAGGCTGAGGCCCGTCTTGAGGTGTTGACCAAGAAGGCCAACAACATCGTCGCTGCTTATGCGCCATTGGTTCGTAGTCCCGAGGAGAGCGCCAAGTTCCAGCAGTTCAAGGAAGCATTGGCTAGCTATCTGGTGGCTCAAGACAAGCTGCGCCAAGCGTCACTGGCCAAACGTGACGCTGAAATTCCAGGTTTGATCAGCGGTGAACTCAAGAAGTATTCAGACCAGATGGCGCCTCTGGTAGAGGGGCTGCTGGAGATTAACGGCAAGGGCGCGGACGCTGCCGTTGCGGACTCTGCGAGTGAATACACCAGTGCACGTAACATCATCATTGCTGTTCTGGTGTTGACCGCTGCACTGACCGTTCTGTTGGCCGTGATCCTGACTCGTAGCATCGTTCGTCCTCTCAGCGAGGCCGTGCGTGCCGCTGAAGACGTGGCGCGTGGCGATCTGACTACAACGGCTCAGGTGAATGGTCGTGATGAAGTCACCCGCCTGCAGCAAGCACTGCAAACCATGCAGATCAACCTGCGCGATACGCTGCAAAGAATTTCCGGCTCGGCAACTCAAGTCGCCTCAGCGGCTGAAGAGCTCAATGCGGTGACCGAGGAAGGTTCGCGATCGCTGCAGCAGCAAAATAACGAAATCGAACAAGCCGCCACTGCCGTCAATGAGATGACTGCCGCCGTCGAGGAAGTCGCCAGCAACGCCGTCAACACGTCGACTGCTTCGCAACAGTCCAGCACCTCGGCCATGCAAGGTCGCCAGCGTGTTCAGGAAACGGTCAACGCCATCCAGCAAATGACTAGCGACGTCGAAGTGACTTCCGAGCAGATCCGTAGCCTGGCTGACCAGACTCAAGATATCGGTAAGGTTCTGGACGTGATCCGCGCCATCGCTGAACAGACCAATCTGTTGGCTCTCAACGCAGCCATCGAAGCGGCTCGCGCTGGGGAAGCCGGACGCGGTTTTGCTGTGGTTGCTGACGAAGTCCGGGCGCTTGCCCATCGCACCCAGCAGTCCACGCAAGAAATTGAAGTGATGGTCAGCGGCATCCAGCAAGGGAGCAGCAAGGCTGTTGCTTCTATGCAGAACAGCAGCAGCCGCGCTCAAAGCACTCTGGAGGTGGCTCGCAGCGCTGGTGATGCTCTTGAGGAAATCACCCGCAGCGTGGGTGAAATTTCCGACCGTAACCTGGTTATTGCCAGCGCTGCAGAAGAGCAGGCGCAAGTGTCCCGCGAAGTGGATCGCAACCTGGTTAACATTCGTGATCTGTCGCTGCAGTCAGCCGACGGTGCTCATCAGACCAATGCTGCCAGTCAGGAGCTGTCGCGTCTGGCGGTTGAGTTGAATCAGATGGTGGGCAAGTTCAAGATTTAACAAACGCCGAACCACGAAACGCCCACAAAAAAGGCCGCATTCTCATGCGGCCTTTTTGTTCATGCGGACTCAGCTTATTCAGCCGCTTCCTCAGCGACTTCAGAAACAGTCGCCTTCACCTCATCACGGCGACGGATGTACTTCCAGTCCGCCTCATCAATGTAGATGCCGTTAGGCCCACTGCCGCCCTCCAGGTCGATCGCCACGTGTGCCGATACTTGCGGCTTCACGCTCGCCAGAATCGGTACAAAGCCCAGTTGCAGACTCGTTTCCAGCAGCGCTGCCTGGTTCTTCTCGTCGATGTCTGCTGCTTCGTCCAGGTAGTAAGGCAGGCGCACACGACCGGCCTGATCGCGATCCATCAAGTGCAGCAACAGGTACATATTGGTCAGCGCTTTGATGGTCATCGTGGTGCCGTTTGAAGCGGCACCGTCGATGTCGGTATGGATCACTGGCTGGCCATTGACCTTGGTGATCTCGAAGGCCAATTCGAACAGATCTTTCAGACCCAACTGGTTGTGATTCGCTGCAACCAGGCGAGCCAGGTATTCCTTGGCCTCTTCGTTCTTATTGTCCTGCTCGGCACTCTGGCTAAGGTCAAACACCGACAGCGTTTCGCCTTCTTCGTACTGGCCAGCACTATGGATGATCTGGTCAATGTGTTTGAGCGCTTCTTTGTTAGGAGCAAGCACGATGCGGAAGCTGGCCAGGTTGGAAACCTGACGCTTGTTGATCTCACGGTTGAACAGGGCCAGTTGGTGTTCAAGGCTGTCGTAGTCGCTACGGATGTTACGCAACGTTCGCGCAATGTCGGTCACGGCTGCCCTGCGCGCTTTGCCCAGAGTCAGTGCTTCGTCTGTACGGTGTGCGTAAGCATTGATCAGCAGTTGCAGACGACGCTCGACGTCTTCTTCGCTGTCGAACTTGGCTACACCTTTCAGGCGCACTTGCGCATACAACGCTTCGATCTGCCCGTCGCTGCGCAACAAACCTTGCCAGCTGTCCTGATAGTCATTGAGCAGTGGCAAGAGGTTATCCAGCGAGTCATCCACCGGATCCATGTAAGGCGTACCGAACGGCAGGTCGGCGGGCAGCAACTGACGACGACGCAGTGCGTCATCCAGTGTGCGTTGCTTGGACTCAAGGTCGCCAATCTGGCGCGCGACCAGTTGCAGCTTGGCCGACAGTTGCTGGACTCGCTCGGTGAACGCATCACTGGAGCGCTTCAGTTCATCCTGCGCAGCTTCCATCTGTGCCAGTTGCTCGTGCTTCTCTGACTCTTCAGCGCTCAGGGTCTGGCAACGACGGAAGTCTTCCAGTGCTTTCTGTGCGTCCAGCACCTGCTGATACAAGGCTTCAGTCTGAGTCTTGCTCGCTGCGCGGTCAGAGGCTACGGCCTGTTGGGTCTTGAGCTGTTTCAGCTCTTTCTCAAGACGTTCTTTCTGATCACGCAACGCGGCACGGTCTGCCAGCGCCTGCAGGGCAGGCGGCTCGATGTTGGTCAGGTTGATCGACAGACCCGGCACCTGGAACTGGTCGCCTTTGAAGCTATCGAGGATGGCCTCAAGGGATTTGACCCACGCGTCGCCATCATCCAGCGCAATGCCTTGCTCACCCAGTGGCAAGCTGAACAGGGCGCTGTTGAACAGGCGCATCAAGCGTTCTACATCAGGCTGCGAGAACTCTTCGCGCAGACGCGCATAGCTGTTGTTGTCCGCGTGATCGAGTTGCTGCTTCACCGACTTCAGGCGTTTTTCCAGATCGCGCAGACGCTCGTCAAGATCCTCGGCACTGAACTGACGCGATTGCGCCAAAGCACCGGCCAGTTCGTCGTGAGCATCCTTGGCGGCCAGCAACTGTTGTTCCAGCACTTTGGCGTCGTCGACCAGCGCGAAGCGATTCTTGAGGACCGCAAGCTCGCCGATCCAGCGTTGAATACTGCTGATTTCACGCTCCAGACGCATCAGCTCCTGAGTGCCACCACGCTGATCGTTCTGCAGTTCGTCCTGCTGGCTGCGGTAATGCTCGGCCTGGATGACCAGCTCTTCCTTGCGTGCGCTGGAATAGTCCAGCCAGGTGCCGAGCAACGAGTCGAGCAGGGGTGACAGGCGATGCAGCTTGCCGCGCAACAGATCACGCTGAGCGACGCCAGCAGCCAGGGCTTCGACCAACGGGCCCGCCTTGACCAGCGAGTTGTAGTCCTGCTCCATGCGGCGCACGTCGCGGAAAGCCTCTTCACATGCAGCGATGTAATCCACGCTGCCGGAACGCAGGCTGTGTTCAAAAGCATCGAGGAACAGCTGCTTGAGCTTGGCGGCGGTGATTTCGCGCATGTGCAGCAAGTTGATGAACAGCGCCCGGAACGTCTTCAGGCTCTGTTCACTGGTGGAGCGCAGCGGAATAAGCGTCAGGTCCAATGGAATCGACGTGTGTCCGCCCACCAGCAAACGACGCAGTTCGTCAGGCTTGAGTTCGTAAGCTTTCAGGCCCTGGCTTTCCAGGTTGCTGAACAGCTCTTTCTGACGCAGGCAGGTGTCGTTCTTCTGGTAATGGCCCAGATCCAGTTTGCCCGCATAGGCAAAGAACTGGTGACCGAAACCGCCACCCGGGCCACGTCCGACCACACCAATGACGTGTGGACCGTGGGGCAGGGAAACTTCAACCAGAATGTAACTGGTGTCCGAGGCGAAGTAGAACTTGCGCGATTGCTCCAGGCTGTACTTGCCGAAGCTCATGTCCGACATGCGCGCCAGAATCGGGAACTGCAGTGCGTTGATCGAGGCGCTCTTGCCGAGGTTGTTGGCCCCGTACACCGACAACGGGTGCTCCAGCGGGAACAGCCCAAGGCTGTAACCGGCGGTGTTCAGCAGGGCAAAGCGGCGGATGCCGTAGCGTTCCTGGCTCATGCATCCATCTCCTGTTGCTCGTCAGCGATCGCGCGGGCCAGAGCCTGCTCTTCGGTTTCTTCCACGTCTTCGAATTCGGCGAGGTCCAGTGGGTCATCGGTTTGCAGCAGCTTTTCATCGCTGTCTTCGTCGATCAGGACTGGCACTGGCAATGGCAGCACGCTGTGAAGGCTGGCGGCCAGATCGCGGTCCTGTTGTACCGAGAGACAAACGTCGAGGAAGCGGTGCATCGGCGGCAGGAAGCGGTAGATACCGGTTTCTTCAGCGGCGAAACCCAGTTGGGTCATGCGGCGCATGATTTTCTCTTCCAGCTCGTCCTGGGTTTGCACTTCGGCCTGCAAAAACAGATCGCGGTACTTCTCCAGCATCGATGGCAATTCATCACGGCCAAGGCTGCCGCCATCCAGCACGGCTACCGGATCACGACCCTGATCGGCAAGGTGTTCAACCAGAATGAAGGTGAACAGCGCCAGACGTTGTGCGGTCTTGTTGACCTGCGCAGCGGCCTGGTCCGGGACGAAGTAATAGAAGCCGCGTGTATCGCAGACCAGTTCGAACCCCAGCGCCTTGAACAGCGTCCGGTATTGATCCTGTGCGTTGGACAATTGCGCGTACAGCTCCGGGTCGCGGCGGCTGATGTGGAAACCTTTGAACAGCTCGCGGAAGATCGGCGCGAGCTGGGACATTTCTGAGAGATCAAGATGCATTGGCTGGGTTCCCCGTTTGCTCATCACTGCTGGAGAGCAGGGCGAAGGAGCGCAGGCTGACCTGATGCTCCTGGGTAAAGTAGTCACGACGCTCCAGGCGTTCGCGGGTAAAGCGTTTCTCGCGGGACAGGCGCGAGAACCAGTAGAGCAATTCGTCGGTAGCGCCCGTCGGTTCCTGTTCCAGCAGCCAGACCATCAGGTCCGGCATTGGCAGGGCGTCTTCGCAACGTTCGAGCATTTCCTTGACCGTGCGCGGCGCTTGCGGTGAATCACCTTTGCGTTTGCCGCCACCGGCCTTGGGAAACTTCGCCGGTTTTGGTTCGAAGCGGGCCAGTGCATAAACGTAGGCCTCGACCTGGCTTGCGCTGCCGAGAAAGGTGCTCTGCGGACGGGTGAACATCGGCATCGCTGCTTGCGGCACAGCATCGATGCCTTTACGGCGAATCGCCGACAAGGCCAGCGCCGCGCCACGGGTGACTGCGTTGTGACGGCGGGCTTCTTCGCGCAGCGGCAGCAACAGTTCGCGGGCATGACGCAGCGTTAACTGAGCGCTGGTCTGCATTTCGAGAATGCGCGCGTGAGTGCGCAGCAGCATGTCGTCGTCTACCAGTTGGCCCAGGCGTTGCTGTTCAGTCAGCAAGCGCAACAGCACGTTCTCGACCTTGCGCACGCCTTGTTCGAAAGCGCCGTCAGCGTTCACCAACTGAATCATCGGCTCGACGTATTCGTCCCAAGTGGCCAGCACTTCTGCATAACGCTGACGCAACGGAATCTGCCGATCGCTGGTCTTGGCCCGGTCAGCAACGCCCACCAGTGCCTGTTCGTCGTTGGCGAGCTTTTTCAGGACGTCGCGCACACGCATGTCCAGCAAACGCAGTTGCCGGGCGAGGTCGTTGGCGTCGCGGATATCAAAGGCGTCCTGAATATAGCCAGCCAGCCGCTCCAGATGGCGCAGATAGGCTTCGATTTCCAGGCACAGGCCCAAACGGTGTTCACGGCGCAGATAGGACAGGAAGTCATGAATCTGCGCATTGAGTTCAAAACGGTTGGGGCTTTTCGCCACCGGTACGAGGATATCCAGGCGAATCCACACATCCAGCAGGTTGGTGATGTCCTGCGGGGTGCTGTCCAGTTGCTGTGCGGCCAGCTGCAAGCGCAATTCGCTCAGGCTCAAAGTACCCTGGTCGAAATGTTCGCACAGTGGCTCAAGAAGCGCCCAGTGTTCGGCAAGGGCGCGCAAGACGCGCTTGGGTTCGATCATTGGAAGGCCGACTGTAGGTAAATAAAAGCGGCGATTGTACTGCATCGCACGCCTCAAATTTCATCTCCGGGCGATCAACTGCGGCGGGAATTGGCGAAGAGTTGTAGAATCGCCGTCCTAACTTATCCACAGGTGGCTGACCTTTGCTCAACGAGTCCCGCCGCCGCGCTTATTTGACCGCCATGCAGGTGGTCAATTGGCTGCCGCGCACCGAACTGCCTTTTGCGGCTCCGTCACGTCCGGAGCTGCTGGCACCGCTTGCGCCACAGGTTGAACCGGTGGTGGATATCGCGGTGCCTGAAGCTGCGGTCAATCAGGTGGCGACTCCGGTTGCGGCTAGCCCGGCTCCGGTTGTACGGCCGAAGATCGAAGTGCCAAAACCTGCTCAGGCTGCTGCTCGCAAACCTGCCGTCACCGAGGACGAGGCTGCTCCAGCACCGGTCAAGGCTGTGGTCACGCCGCCACCGCGTTTTTCACTGCAACTGTTACGCGCCGGGCGTTGCCTGTTGTTGGTGGAGTTGTCCACAGGTCAGCCTTTCCAGAGTCGTGACCCGGCTTATCTGCTGCTTAAGGACATGCTGCGTGCCGCCGGTCTGCCGGACAGCCCACAGATCATTGGCGAGCCGGTACGCTGGCCGTTGCTGAGCCGTGGCCAGATGGATCAGGGGCCTGAAGCGGCGCGTGATTTCGTGCAGGGCTTTGTCTCAGCCCGGCTGGAAGAGGCACCCTGTGCCTGCTTGTGGCTGGTCGGCCTGCCGTCGGTGCGCTTTGCCGGGGAGGCCAATGCCGAGGCGTATAACAGTGAACTCGAGGTTGAAGGCCTGGGTTCTGCCTGGGCGTTGCCGGGTCTTGAATTACTGATGGACGAGCCGCAACGCAAGGCCGATGTCTGGAAAGCCATGCGTCGGCTGATGGCGCGCTGGAAACCGATAGATGAGTGACGCAATAAGCTTCCGCCCGATGACCGAGGCGGATCTGGACGCTGTACTGAAGATTGAATACGCAGCGTTCAGCCATCCATGGACACGCGGCATCTTTCTCGACGGCCTCAAGTCTTACGAAATATGGCTGATGTTCGAAGGTAACCAGCAAGTCGGTCACGGCGTGGTGCAGGTCATCATCGATGAAGCCCACCTGCTCAACATTACCGTCAAACCTGAAAGCCAGGGCCGCGGTCTTGGACTGCGTTTACTCGAACACTTGATGTCACGGGCTTACCAGTTGAACGCCCGGGAATGCTTCCTCGAACTGCGTGACAGCAACCGCGCGGCCTACCGCCTCTACGAGCGCTTCGGCTTCAACGAAATCGGCCGCCGCCGTGATTACTACCCGGTCGCAGGCGGCCGCGAAGATGCGCTGGTCATGGCGTGTACGTTGTTTGAGTAATCCGCACTCCCGACCATGCGCATTTCCCGGTAGGACCGAATTTATTCGGGAGGGCGGTATTCCGAGCTACACATAGACTGCGGATATACTGGCCTCTTCGCGAATGAATTCGCTCCCACGGATATGGCGGCATGTCGTAGGACCGGCTAAAGCGCAGCGCCGTCTGGCCAGTCCTGCGAGTTTTGGGCGCCTGAGGTTACTCGCGCTTCTCAGGCTTGCCATCCAGCGGATCCAGCCGACCCAGCTCGGCCTCATCCAGACCATCCCCCCCACCAATGTCATCTTCATCCACTACCGTGAGATTGAAATCGGCTGGACTGTCTTCGCCTTCTTCGTCGCCCGAGCGTGCACCGTCTTCACGGATCAGGATTTCAGGGTCCAGGTCATCGTCAGTCGGGTGGTGATCCGGGGTCGAAGCGCCGGTTAAGCCTGCTTCGCGTACGCGCTGCTCCGGAATCTCGTGGCTAAGCTCATCTTCAGGGACCAAGTCACCGATGCGTGCATCGTCGCCTTTGTCGTCGAAGTTCAGCTCACGCATGGAGCCCATTCGATCTTCGTTATCGTCAATTGGCTCGGGTTGGGTTGCACCGTAAGGGCGGCGGGAATCATTCATGGCGAATCCTCGTTATTCAGGGGCGTGAAAGGTGGACCGGCACCTATCCTGAAGATTCCTTTTGCTTGCACGAGCGGAGGCTGAAATGAGTAGTGACCCGGATTGCCGAGCCCCAGTCATAAGCTGGCACATCCTCGAGGTATGACACATGAACGAGCTACAAGACCTGATCGACAACAACGAACGTTGGGCAGACGCGATCACCAAGGAAGATCCTGAGTTTTTTGCCAAGCTGGCACGCCAGCAGACCCCGGAATTCCTATGGATAGGTTGCTCGGACGCCCGTGTACCCGCTAACGAGATCGTCGGCATGTTGCCGGGTGATCTGTTCGTGCATCGCAACGTCGCCAACGTCGTGCTGCACACCGATCTCAATTGCCTTTCAGTGATCCAGTACGCAGTCGACGTGCTGAAGGTCAAACACATCCTGGTGACCGGCCACTACGGTTGCGGTGGCGTAAGGGCTTCCATGCAGGACCGCCAGTTGGGTCTGATTGATGGCTGGTTACGTTCGATTCGCGACCTGTACTACGAAAATCGCGAAACCCTCGCCAAGCTGCCTACCGAGGAAGAGCGCGTTGACCGCATGTGCGAGCTGAACGTCATCCAGCAAGTGGCGAACGTCGGCCATACCAGCATTGTGCAAAATGCCTGGCATCGCGGGCAGAGCCTTTCGATCCATGGTTGTATCTACGGCATCAAGGACGGCCGCTGGAAAAGCCTGAACGCGACGATCAGCGGCTTCGAACAACTGCCGCCGCAGTATCGTTTGCGTCCGTTGGGGGAGTAAGTAGCGTCTGGACATAAACCGGCCCTTTAGGAGCTCACCGAGGTTACGAGGCCAGCGATCGCGGTGTATCTGACACGCCGCAATCGCTGCCTCGCGTTGCTCGCGAGCTCCTACAGATCCGTGTTTTTGTGAGTCAGCGTGGTGTCTGGTGTCTGCGGCACCGCGCGTGATTTACATATACGGATGAACCGCTGGCGCTGTCAGCGGCTTCTGCAACTGTTTCAGCGAGCGCGATACCGTGCCTGATGTGCACTTGGCGTCGGCGTCGGCCTGGCTCAGCTTGCGCACGTCGGTGTAGAACAGCACACAGGTTTTGATTTTATTGGTCACCTGCCAGTTCTGTGTGCAACTGTTCAGCGTCGCCTTTGGATCCGCACCCGGCTTCTGGCCCATACCAGCCTGCCAGCAGGCCGCACTCAAATCCTGCCCCATGACCGCCAGACCGGCCGCATCTGCCTTGGCTTCGTCGCCGCCATAGTTGGATTTGTCAGCTGCGTACCAGATGTAACTCGGATGGTTGGAGCCTAGCACGGGTACGGTTTGTCCCTGCGTCGGGCTGATGGTCGCCAAACCCAGCACCGGCACGCTCGCCGAGTACTGCTGCTTGATCCAGTTACGTACCGGGGCGCCGAACGCAACCATCGGCAACGATGCACCGCCAGTGGTCTGACTCAGCTGTTTGACCATCGTGGTCTGGTAATCCTGGAAGAAGCTGTACACACCTTCCAGCGAACTACCCGCTGAAGCAGGCGCTGCAATCGGCGCGATATCGATGATGGTTTGATAGGCCGGCGTCTGTGCCAGTGGGATGCCGTTATAAGACAGCAACTGCGCCCAGCGGTCGGTGGTATTGGACTTCAGATAATCCTGAGCCTGGGTCAGCGAATAATCGGGTGGGAAATGCAGCAGCTCGACGCTTTTCCGATTCTCCAGGGCCATGCCCAACGGCAGGAACAAATACCAGTTGTACTGCCACTTGTCAGGGCCGGAGGCGAGGAGTTTTTGTGCGCCGCTGTAGGCGAGGTCACCCGCGTCCAGCAGTTGTGTCAGGGGTTTGTCGTAACCGTCCGGTACACCGCTGATCTGCGCATAGACCACATCGCCATCGCTGGTCACGCTGACTTTGCCGCTATAGCCATCACGCTGAACGCTTTGAGTCAGGTAATGCTCGACGGTCTGTTCCAGCGTCCAGTTGCGATAACAGATGACGTTGCAGTTGTTGGGGAAGGCGAAGAGTTGGGTCACGCGCTCCCTGCTACCCAGTTTGACGTTTACATCGGCCTGCACCAGCGATCCGAAGGTGAGGGTGGCAAGTGTCGCAGTCCATACAGCGGCTTTCAGCATGCTCATATCCTTTTTGGCAATCTGCCCCGAGGTTTCGGGTCGCTTCAATATTGAAGCAATGTGCCACTACGAATAAACGGGGGGCAGCAAATATATTTACTGCCCCAAGCATGATGTGTGGATGCAATCAGAGCACAAAACGCTGAACCATCAGGTTCAAATCTGTTGCGAGCACAGACAAAGCGTTGCTGGCCGCCGTGGTCTGGTGCGCGCCTGATGCGCTTTGAGTCGACAGATCGCGAATGCTGCTGAGGTTGCGGTCCACTTCACCAGCAACTTGTGCCTGTTGCTCGGCCGCACTGGCGATCAGCAGGTTGCGGTCATTGATAGTAGATGTCGAACTGATGATCACCGTCAGTGCCTCGCCGGTGGCAGCAGCCTGTTCAAGTGTCACGCTGGCTTGATTGGCTGTCAGCCGCAGCGCCTGGGCGGTTTCCTGGGTACTTTGTTGCACGCTGTTGATCAGCCCCTCGATTTCTGTGGTCGACGCGCTGGTGCGCTGTGCCAGCGAGCGAACTTCGTCGGCGACCACGGCAAATCCGCGTCCAGCCTCACCCGCGCGCGCGGCTTCGATGGCAGCATTGAGCGCGAGCAGGTTGGTCTGGTTGGCGATGGCGCGGATCACATCAAGGATCTTGCTGATGCTCAAGGTCCGCTCGGCAAGCCCTTCAGCCTGGTGTGAAGTGTCCAGCACATTGCCGGTCAGTTCTTTGATCGAGCCAATCGTGTCGGCCAGGCGAAGCTTGCCGTTGGCCGCCGCTTCGTTAGAGGCCAGGGATTCGGTCGCCGTATTGCTGGCATTGCTGGCAACTTCCATCGCCGCCTGGCTCATTTGATTGACGGCAACAGCAGCCTGTTCGATTTCGCTGTTCTGCATTTTCAGGTTTTCCGCACCCGACTCGGCAATGCTGCTCATCTCCTGCACCGATTGTGAAAGCTGGTTCGCGGCTGCGTAGATCTGCTCGATGGTCGAGTGCAGATTGCCGCGCATCCGGCCGAGCATGTTCAACAACTGAGCGGTTTCGTCCTTGCCCTCGGGGATCGTCTGCGGGCTCAAGTCACCATCGGCAATGGTGCTGGCGATTTTCAAGGCCTGACGTACCGGACGAATGATGCTGACACTCAGGCGCCAGGCCAGCAGCAAGGTCATGGCGAGCACTGCGGCAATGACGCTCAGGGCAATGATGCGTGTCTGGGCGTAGCTGGCGCTGGCGTCGTCGACCGCCGTCGCCGCGCTTTGCTTGTTGAGCTCGCGTAATAACTGCACCTGCATGTCCATCAGGTCGCCCTGCAGGGACAGCATGGTATTGGCCAACATGCGGGCGTCTTCAATCTTGCGCTGCTCGATCAGCGCGATCTCGTCATAAAGGCCGGGGATGAATGCTTTGTAGGCGTCCTGCAGAGCAACAAGGGAATCTCGCTCGGTGGCGTCCTTTACGTGAGCGAGATAGTCGGCGAAGCCTTTTTCGGCATCATTCTTCAGTGTTTCGACGTTGATCTTGCTGGTAACAACCGCGCCGGGGTCGTCAGCATTGGCGATCAGACGAATGCTTTCGCTGCGCATTTTGACCAGTGTGATCGCCAGCGCATCGGCCATGGCGATGCTGGGCAGCGAGCCGCTTTCTACCGTTTCACCTTGCTTGCGGATCTCCTGCATCTGGAACAGGCAGAACGCTCCCAACGCTACCGTGAGTAATGAGGTGATGCCGAAACACAGCACCAGACGCTGAGTGATCTTGAAACGCCGCAAGACTGTGGTCCCGGAGCGTCGGCGCAAAATGGCAGGCAATAATTTTTTCACTGAGGCAAAAACCCAATCGATAGAAACATCGGAGACTGGGTTATAGGGCAGTTCTGTGATGTCTTTGTGACATCGCGAATATTGACGTCAAATTTCCGATGAATCGTTCGGCTGTGAGTGTTTCGGCGCACCCACTTCCTGCATCAGTTCATCCAGAAAGCGCTTCATGCGTGCGTGCCGCACTTGCGCCAATCGCGCGCCTGTTGCGGTCTGGAAGCCGTCGCTCAGCTTGAAAAGCTTGGTGTGAAAGTGATCCACGGCAAAGCGCTTGTCATCGTAATCACGATGCGACGCGTGTGGATCCTGCGGGTCGTATAGCTCACCGCCCATTCGCCCGGAAACGTAGAACATGCGGGCTACGCCAATCATCCCCAGTGCATCGAGCCGGTCAGCGTCCTGTAGGATTTTCGCTTCGAGTGTTCTTGGGGTAATCGCTGCCGAAAAGCTGTGCGCTTCAACGGCATGGGCCACGGCGTCGATGCGTTCTTCGCCCCAGCCCATTTCGGTGAGCAGATCCGTAGCCTTGGCCGCTGCCAGTCGTGAAGCACTGGACCGGAAGGGGGAGTTTTTCTCCACGGATACGCAGTCATGCAACAACGTGGCAGCGATCAGGATTTCCGGATCGCCGCCTTCTACATCACGAATCGCGCAGACGTTGCTCCACACCCGCTGCAAGTGCGACGTGTCATGAGAGCCGTCGACTTTTTCGGCCACGGTGTGCGGCAGTAGGAAAGTGGCGAGGTCCTGAAAGGGGGCGAAGGCGTCAGTCATCAGCGGTACCGCTTAGCATGAGTGTAATGACAGCATTGCAGATAAACAGGCTTGGGCAAATATCCGCTGTCATTCGCCGCTTCAAACGTATTGCCAAGCCATTTACAAGCCTGCATCATTTGTTAATGATTTTCATTGGCAATCGAGATGTCCCACACCTTGCAACGTCGTAATGCTGCGCTTGTTCACCTGTTTGGCGAGCATCATGGCTGGCTGCTGGATCGTCTGCGCGCGCGAATTGGCTGTCGCCATGACGCCGCAGACATGGCTGCCGAAACTTTTGCACACGTGGTTGCGCTGCCCGATACGCAAGCGATTCGTGAACCCAGAGCCTTGCTGACGACGATTGCCAAAAGACTGATATTCGCCAGTTGGCGTCGGCGTGACCTGGAGCGGGCTTATCTTGAGTCGCTGGCCGCCGAACCCGAGCTATTTGAGCCATCTGCCGAAGCACGTTACCTGATGATGGAAGCTTTGCTGGAGGTTGATCAATTGCTCAACGGCCTTTCCTCCAAGGCCAGGGCTGCCTTTCTATACAGCCAGCTGGACGGTTGGACCTACGCCCGGATCGGTACCGAGTTGGGCGTGTCAGCACCCCGGGTCCATCAGTATGTGGTCCAGGGTCTCAAAGCCATCTGTGCGGTCCAACGATGAACGAACTGCCTGCGGCCCTCGAACAGGCCATCGAATGGCATGCGCGCCAGGCCTCAGGGCAATTCTCCGAGGGGGAACTTCGTGCGTTTGAGCGCTGGCTTGCGGCTGATCAATCCCATGCTGCGGCATGGAACGGTCTGCGTACCCGGCTTGATCAGACGTTCTCGCATTTGTCTGGCAGTCGTGCCCGTCAGGTATTGAGCGCCGGCACGAGTCGTCGTCATCTACTGCGTGGAGCGCTGGCCGTCGGCGGCTGTACGCTGACCGCACGACTGTTGACCTGGCCTGGCATGCCGCTGGACAGGCTCACGGCGGATGTCGCGACCGCCAATGCGCAGCGCCAGACATTGGTTCTGGTCGATGGCTCCAGCCTGACCCTGAACGCAGAAAGTGCTATCGATGTGAATTTCACCGCGAGCATGCGCAGCGTGCGCTTGCTGCGTGGAGGCCTCATGGCGCGTATCGAAGCGCAAGACCGGCCTTTCCAGTTGGGGTGCCGTGACGGCAGTGTGCAGTTAACCTCTGGTCAGTGTGTGCTGAGCCAGTATCAGGATCACACGCAGTTTTGGCTGAAAGCCGGCACTGCACAGATCCGCTCGCAGCGTCAGACGCTGGTTCTGACCGCCGGGCAGGGCGCGCGTCTTGATGGGCTGGGTGTCCATCCATTGCCGGTCAGTCAGACAGACCCCGGTGCCTGGGTGCGTGGGCTCTTGGAGGTCAGTGATCAATCCCTCGCAGAGGTCGTCGACCGGTTGCGTCCCTACAGAAGCGGAGTTTTGCAGGTTTGCGATGCTGCGGCGTCGCTGCTTATTTCCGGCGTATTCAATCTGGATAACAGCGATCAGGCACTGGCAGCCTTGAAAGATATTCTGCCACTGCGCATTGATCACTACTGGGGGCTATGGACCCGGATTGATCGGGTCTGAAACGCCTGCTGAAAAATAAATCACAGGAGCCCTTAACAAATCGCCACCTCACTCTACAGAACAGGTAAAGGCGCCAGATTGCGCGCTCCGTTTTGCCAGCGAGGTTGAGCATTGTCCATGCGTCCATCACTTGTTACTCCATTGTTCATGACCTTGGCGGTCGCCGTTTCGGTGAGCGCTCAGGCTGCTGACACTCTGTATGACTTCTCTGTACCTGCCGGGCCATTGACCGGCGCGCTCATTCAGATCGGCCAGCAGAGTTCGCGGCAGATTTTGTTCATACCGGCTGATGTTGCCCAGCGCGTTTCTGCGCCCGTGAGCGGCCGGATGAGTGCTGCGGCGGCGGTTGAGCGTGCGTTGCAGGGTAGCGGTCTGCGCTTGCAGATCACCGCCAGTGGCGCATTGAGCGTGCAGCCTGTACCGAGCGAAGGCATGACGCTGGAGGCGATCAGCATCAATGCGGCTACTGCAGGAGATGGCAGCAACGGTGAGCAAGCGGGGTACGTCGCACGGCGCAGCAGTGTGGGAACCAAAACCGATACGTCATTGCTGGAAACCCCGCAATCAGTGTCGGTGGTGACACGTGCCGAAATGGACCAACGCAAGAGTGACAATATCTCCGACGCCCTCAAGTACACCCCAGGTTTTACCAGTCAGCCGAGCGGCTTCAGTCGCACTGCTGATGATTACACGCTGCGCGGCTTCAACGTAGGCGCGGGTACTGGCGGCATCCTCCGCGACGGTATGAAATTACAGTCCAACCCTTACGACGGCAGCGTCGAGGCCTATGGCCTTGAACGTGTCGAAGTACTCAAAGGCGCGTCCTCGGTGCTTTACGGTCAGCTGTCACCGGGTGGCATGATCAATACCGTCAGCAAGCGCCCGACGGACACCCCCGTGCATGAAATTGGCGTGGAATTCGGCAACCATGATCGACGGCAGTACACCTTCGATCTCGGTGGGCCGCTGGACGATCAGGGCCAGTTCAGTTACCGCCTGACCGGCTTGTGGCGCGACAGTGATACCCAGGTCGACCACGTTGATGATGATCGGCGTTACATCGCTCCGGCCATCACCTGGCGTCCCGATGAGGACACCTCACTGACCGTGCTGGCCAGCCATCAGGAAACCTATACCGGTTTCGCGCCGCCCACCAGTTATCGCATGACGACTTACAGCTCAACGCCGGGTTACAAGATTGGTCGTGATCAATTCACCGGTGAGCCAGGCTACGACCATTTCAATAACCGTATGGACACCCTGGGTTACCTGTTCAGCCACGACTTCAATGAGAACCTGAAGGTCAATCACAGCCTGCGTTACTTTCAGGCGAACACTGACTGGAATTATCTGATTCCGTTCTCCATCGTCGGCTCTAATCTGCTTCGACGTTACAGCGAGCGAGAAGAACGTTCGACGGGCTGGACGACTGACAACAATGTGCAGTACACCTTCGAGAGCGGAAACTGGAAACACACTCTGCTCGCCGGCGTTGATTACTACCACAAGACCTATGATTCGCATCGCTACATCAGCGGCACGCTGGCGCAGTTCGCGCCACCCTTGAATCTGGCCAACTCGGTGTATACCGGTGTCGGGGCCAATACTGCCGCAGACAGTGGTTCAGATCTGCACAGCGCCCAGTCAGGTGTTTACCTGCAAGACCAGATCACCTTCGACGAAAAATGGGTGCTGCTGCTGGGTGGCCGACAGGATTGGGCGGAGAGTCGAACCACCAGTCATGCTGATGACAGCCGCCAGTCACGTAATGACAAGAAGGCTACCGGGCGCATCGGCCTGGTCTACCTCGCCGAAAACGGTTTGGCTCCTTATGTGAGCTACAGCCAGTCCTTCCAGCCTGCGAGTGTCAGCAACCCGGCTTTTGGCAACGCGTTTGCGCCGCTTGAGGGTGAACAGTACGAGTTGGGGCTGCGCTATCAGCCGCCCGACACCGAGACGATGCTCAGCGCTGCTGTGTATCAGCTTACTCAGGACAATGCGCTCAGCTACGATGCTGCCAGCGCCACCTATGTGCAGTACGGGAAAACCCGCTCAAAGGGACTGGAACTGGAGGCCAAGACCGAGGCGACCGAAAACCTGACACTCACAGCTGGTTATGCCTATACCGACTCGCACGTCATTGAAGATCAGGCAGCGACTAACGTCGGCAAACGTATCGAAGGTGTTCCGTATCACAGCGCCAGTGTGTGGGCGAGCTATCGTCTGGGCGCATTCGGTATTCCGCAAATGCGCGTGGCTGCGGGCGCTCGTTACATCGGCACGACCCGCGCTACGCCGACAGACTACGAAGGCAAGATCGGCGCTTACACCTTGGTCGATGCGCTGGTCAGTTATGAAATCGGCAAGCACTGGGAGGTGGCCGCCAAGGCGCAAAACCTCGCGGACCGTAAATATCTGTACTGCAACACAACCTGCCGGTATGGCGATGAGCGAAGTGTGATTGGCTCGGTGAGTTATCGCTGGTAGCCAACACGCAAGCTAATGGATTGAAATGCATTTTCTGTAGGAGCTGCCGAAGGCTGCGAAGGATTTATCCTGACACGCCGCCATTCGCAGCCTGCGGCATCTCCTACAGAGTCGTGAATCAGAAAACCAGCTTGTACCCGATAAACGCCAGCATGATTGCCAGGCATGGACGCAGGATGTCGTCCGAGACCCGGCCGGAAAGGTGGCTGCCCAGATAAATTCCCGGCAGCGAACCCAGCAGCAGGAACCCCAGGATTCCCCAATCCATGTTGCCCATACCGGCGTGTCCCAGACCTGCAACCAGTGTTAGCGGGACGGCGTGGGCGATTTCGGTGCCCACCAGTCGGCGAGTGGCGAGGAAGGGGTAAAGGATAAACAGCGCGACAGTACCCAGCGCACCGGCGCCAATGGATGTCAGTGCGACCATTGTGCCGAGAATCAGGCCGGTTACCACGGTCAGCGCGTTCAGGCTCTTGCCGCTTGGGTTGTAGTTACCACCTGCCCGGTTGTGGGCGAATGCGAGCAGGCGTTTTTTGAAGAACACCGCCGCAGCGGTCAGCAGCAGGACGACACCCAATGCCTGCTTGATCACCGCGTTCATGGCGTCTGGAGCTGCGTGCAAGGTGCTGAGGAACCACAGCGTCAGCAGTACCGCCGGGACACTGCCCATGGTCAGCCAGCCGGTGATTTTCCAGTCGATGTTGTCGTTTCTTTTATGGACCCACACACCGCCTGACTTGGTGATGGCTGCATACAAGAGGTCAGTGCCAACGGCCGTGGCCGGATTGACGCCGAACCAGAGCAGGATCGGCGTCATCAGCGAGCCGCCGCCCACACCCGTCATGCCCACGATGAAGCCCACCACCAGGCCCGCAACCACCAACCCCAAACCACCAAAATCCATTACTGCTTCCCACAACAAAAAGGGCGACTGTCAGAAAAAACTGGCGGGCAGCATAACGACGTTTTTAATAACTTCTTATATCGATACGGTCTATCGATATATCTTTATTAGTGCTCGGTGGGAGCAGCTGTTTTGTGTAGCGGACATCAGACCCTGTAGGAGCGCACGAGCACCGCAAGGCCGCGATAGCGGTGTATCAGACCGAACGCCATCGCTGCCTCGCAGCAGATATTTCCCTGTAGGAGTGAGCTTGCTCGCGATAGCGGTGGATCAGGTTAGAAAGTATCGTCTGAGCTGACTCTATCGCGAGCAATGTGGATCGCCACCTCGGTCACTCCTACAGAAATAGCCTTTAAACTCACACAGTTATTTTACATTTGATGAGAGCAGGCTTGGCTAACGACCGAAATGCGCAAAGCGCCCAGTAAAGCGCTTGGCCAACGGAAAGGCCAGGTCCCCGTGCTTGCTGGTAGCGAGCCCAAGTTCACCCAATGCCTCGGCAAGTTTGACGGCGGCGGCGACGCCGTCTACCACCGGCAAGCCTGTCATTTCGCTGACCAGCCCCGGCAAGTCTGCCATCCCGCCGCACCCGAGAATGATCGCGCCTGCACCTTCGTTGTCGCGTGCGTATATCGCCTGCTCGGCAATGCGTTCAGCCAGGGCCTGCTCACCCATGCTTTCCAGTTCCAGCACAGGCACATCAACGCAGCGTACCGAGGTGCAATGCTCGGTCATGCCGTAGTTGCGAAGTAGATGCTCGGCAATGATTCGCGTGCGGGTCAGGGTGGTGACCACCGCAAACCGCGTGCAGATCAGGCTGGCAACATGAAAGGCCGCTTCGGCAATGCCAATGACCGGGCCGCGCGCCAGTTCGCGCGCAGCCAGTAAGCCCGGATCGCCGAAGCAGGCAATGATGTGTGCGTCGTAACCCGCTTCGACGCCCTTGCGAACTTCTTCCAGCACGCCGACGGCGGCGATGGCCTCGTCGAAATGGCCTTCGATGGATTCCGGGCCAGCGTCCGGGCAGCAGGCGATGATTTCAGTGTCGGCCCGTGCCACCGCGCGGGCAGCCCGCCCGATGCTCGCCGTCATGCTCTGGCTGGTATTAGGGTTGATGACCTGGATTTTCATTTCGACTCGACTCGCGGATCAACGCTTGAAAATGGTTTTGAAGTCCGGCTCGACCGGCGTCACCTGATCGACCTGCAAACTGGCGCGGATGCTTGCCAGATGCTTGCCCATCCATTGCGCGGCCGACGCGCCATTGCCTGCTTCAAGCAGCCCGAGCAGCTCACCATGATCGCCACAGTCGCAGCCCACACTGTGGCGCGAACCATAAACAGCAATGATCAGTGACGAGCGCGTGGTCAACTGGGCGACCTGTTCGGTCAGTACTTGATTGTCGGCCAGCGCAATCAACTGCACATGGAAGCGCGCAGACAACTGAATGGCTTTGCTGTGCAAACCGTCGCGCTGGGCCTGGTGTTCCTCATCGACCAGCGTGCGCAGTGTGTTCAGTTGCGCGGCGTCAATCTGTTCGGCCACGGCTGGCATCAGCGCAGGCTCTATCAATTGCCTGGCAGCAAACACATCCTGAGCTTCTTTAGCGGTGGGCTGCGCGACTTCCGCGCCGCGATTGGTGCGTAACGTCACCAGCCGCTCCAGTGCCAGCCGTTGCAGAACTTTGCGAATACCGGTCCGGCTGATGGCAAACACTTCCGCCAAGGCATCTTCGGGCAAGCGGGTGCCCGGCAATAGTCGGTGTTCGACAATGGCTTCCAGAATGTCCTGATAGATCTGTTCATCGCGGCTCAGTGTGGAGTCGCTCATCGCAGGGGTGGCGAGGAAGAGAGGATTCATAAGGCCGCTTTAACCGGTGAATGTGTGGCTGATCGTATACAAAGTCTGGTCGATTTGCCATCACCGCTTATAGCCGTAGTAACGCTGATTGTATGCACTGACACTGCGCATTTATGCACTTTAATTGAGCATTTAAAGATAAGGCGGCTCTGCGGCTGAGATGCACGGACACTTCTAGCGCCTGCCTTTTGGGCGCGTTCGCCGTGTTTGGCATGCATCATGCCTTTCAGATCGTATACAAATAACGCCAGCCTCCGTATGCAGTCTCCGGAGCGGCATCGATCAAAGGAGAGTGCGTGCGATGAATCCAGAAATTCCAAAGGGCTATAGCCCTCGCTTGTACAACGAAGATCTCGGCCCGGTTAAGCAGAAATGGACCTGGTACAACATCTTCGCGTTCTGGATGAGCGACGTGCACAGCGTTGGCGGCTATGTCTTCGCCGCGAGCCTGTTCGCGTTGGGGCTCGCCAGTTGGCAAGTGTTGATCGCCTTGCTGGTCGGGATTTGCATCATTCAGGTCATCGCCAACCTGCTCGCCAAGCCGAGTCAGCAAGCCGCCGTGCCTTATCCGGTTATTTGCCGATTGGCGTTCGGTGTGTTCGGCGCAAACATTCCGGCGGTAATTCGCGGTTTGATCGCAGTTGCCTGGTATGGGGTGCAAACCTATCTGGCGTCCAGCGCACTGGTCATTGTCGTACTGCGCTTCTTTCCGTCCATGGAAAGCCTCGCTCAGGTGCACTTCGCCGGGTTGTCTTATCTCGGCTGGATGGGCTTCCTCACCCTTTGGGTATTGCAGGCCATTGTGTTCTGGCGCGGCATGGATTCGATTCGTCGCTTCATCGACTGGGCGGGCCCGGTAGTCTACGCGGTCATGTTCCTGCTGGCGGGCTGGATCGTCTGGAAAGCAGGCTGGAGCAACATCAGTTTCACCCTGTCGGAAAAATCCCTGAGCGGCTGGGAAGCATTCGGTCAGGTGGTCATGGCAACGGCTCTGGTGGTGTCGTACTTCTCCGGGCCTACTTTGAATTTTGGTGATTTCAGTCGTTATTGCCGGAGCATGGCTGACGTTAAACGCGGAAATTTCTGGGGCTTGCCGGTGAATTTTCTGGCGTTCTCGCTGGTGACGGTGGTGATCGTGTCCGGGACCTTGCCGGTCTTTGGCGAAATGATTCATGACCCTATCGCCACCGTGGCACGCATCGACAACACCGTTGCCGTGTTGCTGGGCGCGTTTGCCTTTGTGACCGCCACCATTGGCATCAACATCGTGGCCAACTTCGTGTCCCCGGCCTTCGATTTCGCCAACTGCGCCCCGAGCAAAATCAGCTGGCGTGCGGGCGGCATGATCGCGGCAGTGGCGTCCATCTTTATCACGCCGTGGAACCTGTTCAACAATCCGGAAGTGATTCACTACACCCTGGACGTGCTGGCGGCCTTTATCGGCCCGCTGTTCGGCATCCTGCTGGTGGATTTCTACTTGATCAAAAAGCAGTACATCGATGTGGATGCTCTGTTCGACGACACCCCGGCTGGCCGCTACTGGTACACCAACGGCTTCAACCCGGTGGCGATCAAAGCGTTGCTGGCCGCGACACTGATTGGTTTGTTGTTTACCTTCGTGCCGTGGTTCAAGCCAATTGCCAACTTTGCATGGTTCACCGGCTGCTTCCTGGGTGGCGCGTTCTATCTGGTGCTGGCACGTCGGGATGTGAAAATGGCTGCGCCCGCGATGGCGTGAATGGAATAAGTTGTTGGAGCGAGGCTTGCCCGCGAATACGGTGTGCCAGTCAATATGTATGTCGACTGACAGAACCCTTTCGCGGGCAAGCCTCGCTCCAACAAAAAAGGTCCAAAAAAAGCCCGGCACAGGGGGAGTGTCGGGCCAAAGGTATGTCTGGTGAGCCAGGGCAGATCAGAACCGCGGCTTAACCGCTTTCCAGTCTGGCTTGTAGCGTTGCATCTGTTTCACGTCATCGCGCTGGCGGATGCCACACGTCAAGTATTGATCGTGCAGCTTGCCCAGTTGATCCCGATCCAGCTCCAGACCCAGCCCTGGCGCGCGAGTGATTTTCACGCAGCCGTCGACAATCGGCAGCTTGCCGCCCTTGATCACTTCCTCGTCCGGTTCCTGCCATGGGTAGTGGGTATCGCAGGCGTAATCCAGATTCGGCACTGACGCGGCGACATGCGCCATCGCCATCAGGCTGATGCCCAGGTGCGAGTTGGAGTGCATCGAGACGCCGAGTCCGAAGGTGTCGCACATCTTGGCCAGTGCTTGAGTGTCGCGAAGGCCGCCCCAGTAATGGTGGTCGGCGAGCACAATCTGCACGCTGTTGAGCGCGACGCTGCGGCGGAACTCATCGAAATCCGTCACCACCATGTTGGTGGCCAGCGGCAAGCCGGTGCGTTTGTGCAGCTCGGACATGCCTTCAAGACCTGGCGTCGGATCTTCGTAATACTGCAGATCGTCGCCCAGCAATTCGGCCATGCGAATCGAGGTTTCCAGCGACCAGTTGCCGTTAGGGTCGATGCGCAATGGATAGCCCGGGAAGGCTTTCTTCAGTGCCTTGATGCAGGACACTTCATGCTCCGGGGGCAGGGTTCCGGCTTTGAGCTTGATGCTCTTGAATCCGTATTCCTCGATCATCCGCCGAGCCTGAGCAACGATCTGCTCCTCATTCAGCGCCTCGCCCCAGTTGTCTGGCTTGTAGGGTGAATCCACATGCTGCGCGTACTTGAAGAACAAGTAGGCGCTGAACGGAATCTCATCGCGAATCGCACCGCCAAGCAGGTCCACCAGTGGAACGTTCAGGTAGTGGGCCTGCAAATCCAGGAGCGCAACTTCGAAAGCCGAATAAGCATTGCTCACCGCTTTGCTGGCATGGGAACCGGGGGCCAGTTCCGCACCGGCAATGCTCGCCGGTTTGTTGGCTGCCACGGTCGCCTGCACAATAGTGCGTAGCTGGTTGAGATTGAACGGATCAAGGCCAATCAACTGACTCTGCAATTGTTGCTGGATCGCCAGCGCCGGGGCGTCGCCGTAGCTTTCGCCCAGACCGATGTAGCCGTTGTCGCTTTCAACTTCGATGATCGAACGCAGCGCGAAAGGCTCGTGGATGCCGCTGGCGTTGAGCAGGGGCGGATCACGAAAGGCGATGGGGGTGACGGTTACACGTTTGATTTTCAAGAGGCTGCTCCCGATGTCAGGGCTTGAGGCTTATCCATGTTTTTTTTCGCGTCGTCAGGCTTGCCGCCCAGCACGCCTGGTGTGTCGCCACGAGGCTTGGTGCGGGCGAAGAAGATCACCACTGCGGCTACGAGTGAGGTAATCGCCAGGCCATACAAACCGCCTTCGATGGAACCGGTGGTTTGTTCAAGGAAGCCAAACGCGGTGGGCGCAACGAAGCCGCCGAGGTTGCCGATGGAATTGATCAGGGCGATGACTGCTGCGGCGATTCGCGCGTCCAGATAGCCTTGCGGGATCGGCCAGAACAGCGCCGAGGCTGCTTTGAAACCGATCGCTGCGAAGCAGATGGCGACAAACGCGAAGACCGGGCCACCGGTGGTGGACATGAACATGCCAAACGAAGCGATCACCAGCGTCACGGCGACCCAGGCTTGCTGGTATTTCCATTTGCTGGCCATGGCTGCGAAACCGTACATGGCAATGATCGAAATGATCCACGGGATCGAGTTGAACAGACCCACCTGGAAATCACCCAGATTACCCATCTTCTTGATCATGCTCGGCAGCCAGAAAGTGGCGCCGTAGATGGTCAAGGCGATGGAGAAATAGATGAAGCAGAACAGTGCGATCTGTTTGTCGGCCAGCAGTTTGAACATCGATGGCTTTATGGTTTGCGAGGCCTCGCGTTCGCGCTGCTCTTCGGCAATGGCGCCGATCAGCGCAGCCTTTTCTTCATCGCTCAGCCATTTGGCTTCGCTGGGGTGCGATTGCAGCCAGAACCAGACGAATGCGCAGAGCACCACCGAAGCAAAGCCTTCGATCAGGAACATCCACTGCCAGCCATGCAGGCCCATGCCGCTGATGTGCAACAGCGCTCCCGATACCGGGCCTGAGATCACTGAAGCGATGGCGGAGCCACTCAGGAAAATAGCCATGGCCTTGCCGCGGTCTGCGCCGGGCAACCACTGGGTGAAGTAATAAATGATGCCGGGGAAGAAGCCGGCTTCGGCTGCACCGAGAATGAACCGCAGCACGTAGAAGCTGGTTTCACCCTGGACGAAGGCCATGGCCATTGCCGCCAGACCCCAGGTGAACATGATCCGCGTCAGCCAGGCGCGAGCGCCATAGCGTTGCAGCAGCATGTTGGAAGGGACTTCGAAAATCGCGTAGCCGACAAAGAACAGCCCGGCACCCAGGCCGTACGCTGCTGCGCCAATACCGAGGTCGGTTTCCAGATGGCTACGCACGAAGCCGATGTTCACCCGGTCAATGTAATTGACGATGAACATGATGACGAACAGGGGCAGGACGTGGCGCTTGACCTTGGCGGCTGCCCGGGCAAGCGCTGAGGCGTCCGTCGGACTTTGGACTGTGTTCACTGAGGCGACTCCCGATCATTATTTTTTTGGGGACGAGCCGATCATGGACGCAGTCTTTGTTCCGGTCTAATCTAGATTGGCACTTGATTGATACCTGGAATGAATCAATGTTTGAGCTTGCTCAGCTTCGCTGTTTCACCACTGTCGCCACCGAACTTAACTTTCGTCGTGCCGCTGAACGCCTGAACATGACCCAGCCACCTTTGAGTCGACAGATTCAATTGCTTGAGCATCATTTAGGTGTGGCGCTGTTTACGCGCAGTACTCGCAGCGTCGCGTTGACGGCGGCAGGGCGGGCGTTTTTCGTGGAGGCGCAGAACCTGCTGGAGCGTGCTCAGCAAGCGGCTGCATCGGCCAAGCGTTTTGCTGAAGGGGATATTGGCTCGGTGACCATCAGCTTTGTCGGCAGTGCGGTCTATGAGTTTCTGCCCAAGGTGATTGCCGAGGCACGGCTCAAACAGCCGCAGGTAAAGATTTCGTTGGAAGAAATGAACACCTACCAGCAGCACGAAGCCATGCGGGCGCGGCGCATCGATCTGGGGATTGTTCGTTCACCGTTGCTACAGCCGGGGTTTGCCACCGAGTGCCTGGTGCGTGAGCCGTTTGTGTTGGCGGTGCCCAGTACTCATCGGCTGGCTAATGCTGAAACGGTAACAGTGTCGGATCTGGATGCCGAGCCATTCCTGATGTATTCCCACGCGGCTTACCCACCGTTCAACGAATTGCTGACCGGCATGTTCCGCTCTGCGCGGGTGGCGCCGCAGTACGTGCAATGGCTGGGTTCGTCGCTGACTATTCTGGCGCTGGTCAATGCCGGCATGGGCCTGGCACTGGTGCCGCGATGCGCGGCGAGCGTGGTGTTCAAGGGCGTGACGTTTCGCGACATCGATCTGGGCGAGGGCGTGCAAAGCGAACTGCACCTGATCTGGAGGTCGGACAATGACAATCCGGCGTTTGCGATGTTGCTGGATGCGATAAGGGGGGCGGTGGCTGATGCCTCGGTGATCTAATGTGGGAGCTGAGCTTGCTCGCGATAAGGCTGGACGTGATCTAAAAGTGAACCGCGTCCAGCCTTATCGCGAGCAAGCTCAGCTCCCACAGAAATCCAACACCTCAATTCGCCGCAACCTGCCCCGAAACAACCAGCGCCTTCAGCGACGCATCGAATTGTTTCAGCGCATTCACTTGCAGCACACGCTGCTGATCAATCTGCGCAGCGATTTCAGCGGCGGCTTTGTCATGCACCCACACCGACGTCATTTCCTTGCCGCCATAACCTTCGGCTTTGCCGATGTATTGCAGATTGGTGTCGTAAAACTTCGCCACAAACCGCGCCTCGACCTGAGTATTACGCTGGGTCACCAGACGGTTGTAAGTGTCGAGCATCACTACCACGTCAGGTCTGGCTTGCATCAGCGCATCCAGGTTGTCGTAGACAGTCACCGAGGCGAATTCTTTTTGCAGTGAGCTTTTCAGCCAGTCGATGGCCAGTTTTGGGTCGGAGCTGTTAACGAAGGCTTCGCGAATACGCGAATCCAGATCTGCATTTTTTGCACCATTCACGGCAACTGAATGGTACTGCTCAAGGTAGGCGAGTGTGTTGACGGTATTTTCGCTATACAGCACACCAACCGATTGCGAGTGCTGCAGGCCGGTGCTGCTGTCGGCAACCGGTTGGAATTGGCAGGTCGCTTGCTCGGCAGCGAAGGCGGGTGCAAAGGCACCACCGGTCAATACGGCGACAAGCGTCAGCAGGGTTGAAAGTCTCATCGCGTATTCCTCACAAGCGGTTTCGGTATGTGGCCATCCTCCTCCTTTGCCGAAAAAACCAGAACTTGCGAATTTTGATGGTGACTATCGATTGAACGAATGATGAGTGCGTGGGGTGAAAGGCACCCTCTGTAGGAGTGAACTTGCTCGCGATAGCGTTTTAACAGTCAAGGAAGCCTCGTCTGATAAAACGCTATCGCGAGCAAGCTCACTCCTACAGAGGATTATTCCAACTCAGGAATGTCGAACCTTGCCCGCCAGCAACGCCACTATCGCCATCCCTTGAATCGCCGCCGCCAGAGTAAATATCAATACTGCGCTGTTCGCCGTATCACTCGATGACTTCACGACCCCGAAAATCGCCGGAGCAAATGCATAACAGCCTTGCGCGGTCGCAACGATCAGCGCCACCACGCGCTGAGTGTGCTGACGTGGGAATTCCGCTTGGGCAATCAGTGGCGGCAGCGAAGTCGCGTTGCCGATTCCCGCGCCAAACAGGACCACACCCAGCCAGACCAGCCCTGGAGCCTGGCCAACGCCGAGCATTACGATGCAGCCCAGCAATTGAACGCCATAACTCAGGCACGCCACATTACGGCGGTTTGCATGGGCAGGCATCAGCCAGCCCACCAGTGTCCGGCCGGCAATCGCACTGGCCGTTGCCAAACCCATCGCCAAGCCTGCCTGTTGCTCAGACAAATGCAGCACCAGCACCAGAAACAAATGGGTAATCAATCCGATCTGCGCAAACAGGCCCAGCGACATGCCTGCTGCCAGGGTCAAAAATTGTCGATTGCGCCATAGAGAGGTTGAGGGCGATACGGCCGGGCTGATTGCCTCGGCAGGTGCCTGGTCGGCACCGTCGGCGTATTGCCCCAAGTGTTCCGGGCGCAACGCGAAGAACTTGAACGCCAGCAAGGAAATAACGCTGATCGACACGCCTCCCACCCACAGAGCCGCCTGATCAAAGCCAAGCTGATTAATCAGGTAAACCCACGCCGATGAAAAAATCACTCCACCAATACTCGCCCCGTTGTAAGCCATGGCCAATGCGGCGGGGCGCTTGCTGACAAACCACGGTGCGATGGCCGCATTGACCGCTGCTGCGCCCATGGTCACCCATCCCAATCCGCTGAGCAGCGCCGCGATAAATAACTGATAAGGCTGATTCGCCATCGCCCAACCGTAGACGCCGAATGCCAGCACCGTCGCGCCGGATACGGTCACGCTAGCCAGACCAAAGCGTTTGTAGAGACGAGGCAGATTGACGATCACCAGGGTGCCCGCGAGAAAGTGCAACGTCACTGCCGCTGAGCACAGTGACACCGACCAGTCAGTGCGCTGCAATACGGCATAGAGAAAAATCGGCGGCCCGTAGAAACCAATACCCCAGCCAAACACAGCCATTACAAACGTGGCAGCGACGACTTTGCTGCCAAAGAAACCCGGTTGCTTCATGACTCAATCCCTAAATGTGCGGTGAACCTCAGTATGATGAGCGCCTAAAACGATGCTTCAGGGATGGCTGAACTATGGATGTCGAATGCGCAGAGGTTTCGCTTTCCGAAGTGGCGGGTGCCATCGCTGACCCGGCGCGCTCACGCATGTTGTGCAGTTTGCTCGACGGTCGGGCGCGTACCGCCACCGAACTGGCTGCGGTAGCCGACGTGACAGCCTCCATGGCCAGCAATCATTTTTCGCGTCTGCGCGAGCACGGGCTGGTCGAGCAAGTGGTGCAGGGGCGACATCGTTACTATCGATTGGCCAATAGCCGTGTGGCGCGAGCTCTGGAGTCGTTGCTGTCGATTACCGGCCAACCCGCTACTCCTTTCCAGCCCAGCACGCCCGCCGCACTCAGGCACGCCCGGACCTGTTATGACCACTGCGCAGGTGAGGTCGCGGTCAGGCTTCATGACGTACTGCTACAAGCCAACTGGATCGAGGCGCAGGGGAAGGATTACAGCCTCACCGAAAAGGGCGTCGAGCGATTGTTAAAGCTGGGCGTCGATGTTGATGCCATGCGCGCTCAGCGCAGGCGACTGGCTTATCCGTGCATGGACTGGAGCGAGCGCTCCCCGCATATCGGCGGCGCGCTGGGCGCCGCCATTCTGGAACTGATGCTCAAGCGCGGTTGGGTTACCCGGCAGCTAGATTCCCGAGCCTTGAACGTCACGAGCAAAGGTCGTGACGCACTGACTAAAGCTTTCGTTAGTTAAGCCTTGCCGTCTGGCTCGATGAACCGTGTGGGTTCACGCCCGTTGGCGTTAAGCTGGTAAATCTCGGTCGGCCGCCCCTTGGCATCGAAAAATACCTGGCCCACGCCCGCCGAATTCCACAGTCGCTCACCGGCTTTGCTGTGCTCGGGGATGCGCGGCACTACGCGCATCAGGCGCCGCTTGGTAAACCAGTTCAGTGGCGAACGAGGCGAATACAGCCAACGGTTCAGGCGGTCGAACCAGTCCAGCAGGCTTTGCGGGAATTCATTCTTCAAGCCGCTGCTGGTGACCTGCCAGATGTGCGGGTTAGCGGTTCGATGGCGAATCAGGATTTTGTAGACGAACGAGTAATGCACGTCGCCCGACAGAATCACGTAATTGCCGGGTGTGCGCGAGTGTCGAAAAATGTTCAGGATGACCTGTGCCGCGCCGCGATGTGCCATCCAGTTTTCGGCGTCGACTAACAACGGGTGCCCGCACCAGCTGAAGATTTTCTGCACGGTTTCAATCAGCTTCACACCGAACACTGGCGCGGGTGAAACGATGATCGCTGAAGGATGATCCAGCAGTTCCTGTTGCAGCTCACTGAGCGCCTCCCAATCGAGCAGGCCGGAAGGCTGATGCAGATTGAATTCACTGCGCCAGCGTCGGGTGCGGGTATCAAGCACCACCAGCGCGGGTGAAGTCGGTAGCACGTAGTGCCACTGCTGGAATTTCAGCAGCGTGCCAATCAGACTGTCGAGCGTTTCGCTCTGCAGATAACCATCGGATGTTTGCCGGGTCAGCTGTTGAGTTTTTTCCAATAGATCAGGGAACGCATCCGGGTTGTTGCCCCAGCCCTGACACAGCAGATAAGCCAGCAGCGCGTTACCGATAATACGCTTCGAAAACGGGTGGCCGTAGGCGGTTTCTTCCCATTTTGCCGAGAGGTTCCAGTCGTCTGTCACGTCATGATCATCAAAGATCATCAGGCATGATAAGTGAGCGAAAACCCGTGATACGCCGCCCAAACCATCGACAAAAGCGTCGATTCTCAGCTGTTCCTGTTCATAGCGAGGTTGCTCGCCAGCCTCGAAAACCGGTGGTGTCGGGGCGATCAGCGTCCATGGCACTGGCGACCAGACCAACAAGTACATGGCGATCACTTCAGACAGCGTGACCAGATGGTTATCAGCCGTGCTGCTGGTGAAAATCGGCTTGCGCGCACCGCCGAAGAACCGCTCACGGAGCGTGTCGTTGCTTTTTAGTGCCGGTAACAAATCGGCACGGTTGTAGTAACTGGCCGGATGGTTGTAGAGCGCTGCGCTGTCGTCGACCACTGCGCCGTCCAGGTGCTCATGGAACAGCCCCAAACGTTCGATCAGCGCATGAATGGCGCGCAGCATCGGCCCCGCCACGTCGTCGGCGTAGACCTGATCGCCGCTCATCATCAACAGCGCTGGGCGATGCTCGGCATCCGGATTGGCCGCCAGCAGCCGGTCTGCGCACAACAAACCTTCGTCCGCAGCGTGATGCGGTTTACGGCAGGAGCCGTGGAGCAGCTGTTCAATGGTGCTGCGCAGCACGAAATTCGGCAGTGTGCGGTCGGCGTACAGCAGATGCGGCGCCCATTCGGCAATGCCTTGCTGGCCGTCAATCAGCAGGTCGTAGGCAATGGCGACATCGCACGGCAGAGCATCATCCAGCGGCAGGTCGATCAAGTGAATAAAGGCGCTGCGGCCTACTGCAACGACCTGACATTGCTGTTCATCGAGCGGGTAATCGCGGTCTGGCAGGCGCAACGTCAACGTCAAAGGCCGCGAACCCACCAGCCACATCACCAGGCGCCAAGGCTCAAGGCGACGTAGAATCGGACCGGCAAGAACGGCAGGGAGGGAATCAGTTGAAGACATCCGGCACATGCACCCAGGCTACAAAGAGCCGTCGATAGTACCTCAGTTGATCAGGATCCGAGGCGCAGCGGCTTCTCTTGTAGGAGTGAACTTGTTCGCGAAGCAATGGACCTGCGTACCTCGAGTTATTGTCTCGCCAACAAGTTAGCTCCTACCAAGGCAAGTTCAGGTAGCTACCCCAACCCATTCCAGAACGCCTCGGCGAAATCACTCAGCGGCGTGCGGGCGCGGAACAGGCGGATTTCCACGGGGATGTCCCAGGTTTCTTCCAGGGCCCGCACCAACCGGTTCTGGCTCATTTCTGACTCAGCCAACGTACGCGGCAACCACGCCATGCCTTTGCCTTCCTGCACCATCGACAGCAGCACCGCCGCCAGGTGTGAGCTGAACAGGGTTTGCAGGGGCTGCTCCGGCTGCGAGCGGTTAAGCCGCCAATTAATGATCCTGCCCAGCCCGGAATCTGCGGTGTAGCCCAGATAATCCAGTGGGTCGCTGGAGTTCACGCTGCGTTGCCCTGGCGCGCACAGCGCCAACAACACATCGACGCCCACTGCTTTGCCCAGAAACTGCTCGCTGGCAAAACGAGGCGGCACGTCCGGGTGATGGTGGCACAGCAAAAACTGCACCTCGCCGTTCAGCAGCATCTGTTCACAGGAGCGCATGTTGTCCGAATGCAGGCGCACGCCTTCGATGGGGGCTTCCCGTTCGATGCTTCTGATCCAGCCGGGGAAAAACGTGAACGACAGCGAATGAGTTGCTGCGAAATACAGCGTGCGCAGCTGTTTGCCTGCCAGCTCGCGGGCATCCAGACGCATTTGATGCAGGCGGCGTGTCATGTCCTGCGCGTTGCCGAGCATCTGCCCGCCCACGTCGGTCAGCGTTGCGCCATGGGTGGTGCGTTCAAACAACTCAACGCCCATCCAGTTCTCCAGCGATTTGATCCGGCGGCTGAACGCCGGTTGGGTGACATGGCGTGAGTCAGCCGCACGAGAGAAGTTTTCCAGTTCTGCCAGCGCAACAAAGTCTTCCAGCCAAGCGAGTTCCATGGGCAATGCCACCTGTGCATGAGGTGCTCGATTATAAGCATTGGCTGCGCCCGGGCTGCTAGCCCTAGAGTTCTCTCGCACTGGCAACAACCTAATAATCAGAGAGGACTTACCCCATGCGCATCGTGGACATTCGCGAGAAAACCGTTTCTATCGCATCGCCTATTGCCAACGCCTACATCGACTTTTCAAAGATGACCTGCTCGGTTGTTGCCGTCATCACGGACGTTATCCGTGACGGTAAGCCGGTCATCGGCTACGGCTTCAACTCCAATGGGCGTTACGGTCAGGGTGCGCTGATGCGGGACCGGTTTCTGGCGCGTATCGCCGAAGCGGACCCTGAAAGTCTGATCGACAAGGAACATAACAATCTTGATCCGTTCGCCATCTGGAAAACCCTGATGACCAACGAGAAGCCAGGCGGCCACGGCGAGCGTTCGGTGGCCGTCGGCACCATCGACATGGCGGTATGGGACGCGGTGGCCAAGATCGAAGGCAAGCCGCTCTATCGCCTGCTGGCTGATCGTTATCGTGATGGTGTCGCGGACGACAAGGTATGGGTCTACGCAGCGGGCGGTTATTACTATCCGGGCAAGGACCAGACCAAACTCAAGGCTGAAATGCAGAGTTATCTGGACCGCGGCTACGACGTCGTGAAGATGAAAATCGGTGCCGTACCGCTGGATGAAGACATCCGCCGAATCGAAGCCGTGCTGGAAGTCGTTGGCGATGGCCGCCGTCTGGCGGTCGACGCCAATGGTCGCTTCGACCTGAAAACCTCGATTGCTTATGCCGAGGCCATCAAACCTTACAACCTGTTCTGGTACGAAGAGGCCGGCGACCCGCTGGATTACGCGCTTCAGGCTGAACTGGCCAACCACTATGACCTGCCCATGGCGACCGGAGAAAACCTGTTCTCCCATCAGGACGCCCGCAACCTGCTGCGCCATGGCGGCATGCGCCCTGATCGCGACTTTGTGCAGTTTGACTGCGCGCTGTCTTACGGGCTGGTGGAATACCTGCGCACCCTCGACGTGATGAAAGAACTCGGTTGGTCATCGCGCCGCGTCGTGCCCCATGGCGGCCACCAGATGTCGCTGAACATCGCAGCGGGCCTGCACCTGGGCGGCAACGAGTCCTATCCGGACGTGTTCCAGCCATTTGGCGGTTTCGCCGATGGCATCAAGGTCGAGAACAGCTATGTAGGCCTGCCGGACATCCCGGGTGTCGGTTTCGAGGCCAAGTCCGCGCTGTATGCCGTGATGCGTGAGCTGGGTGAGGGCGCTTGATAGTGAATTAACCCTTACCCCTGTAGGAGCTGCCGAAGGCTGCGAATCGCGGTGTGTCAGACACAACCGTTTCGCAGCCCTCGGCAGCTCCTACAGAGGCACGGATTGCTGAAAATCCTCATACAACAACAAAATCGAGGTTCTCATGAGCAACACACCCACACGCTGGTACGGCCAGCTGTATGTCCAGGTGTTGATCGGCATCGTGATTGGCGGTGCCATCGGCTTCTTCCTTCCTGATATCGGCGCCAAACTGCAACCGCTTGCCGATGGCTTCATCAAGCTGATCAAAATGCTGCTGGCGCCGATCATTTTCGGCACGGTCGTAGTCGGCATTGCCAAGATGGGCAGCATCAAGGAAGTCGGCCGTATTGGCGGCAAAGCCCTGATCTACTTCGAGGTGCTTTCCACGCTGGCGCTGGTCATCGGCCTGGTGGTCGTCAATGTCCTCAAGCCAGGCGTCGGCATGAACATCGACGTCAATACTCTCAATGCCAGCGCAGTCAACGGCTACACCCAGGCCGCTGCGGCACAGGGCGGTGTGATCGAGTTCTTCATGGGCATCATTCCCACGACGCTGTTCGACGCGTTCGCCAAGGGCGCGATGCTGCAGGTCATCCTGGTCTCGGTATTGATGGGCGTTGCGCTGGTGCAACTGGGCGAAACCGGCAAGCCGCTGGTAAACGTCATCGACCTGCTGCTGCAAACCCTGTTTCGGATCGTTGCGATGGTCATGAAACTCGCTCCGCTGGGCGCGGGTGCAGGCATGGCGTTCACCATAGGCAAGTACGGCATTGGCACGCTGATGTCGTTGGGGCAATTGATCATCGCCCTGTACGTCACGACGCTGTTCTTCATCGTCGTGATATTGGGCAGCGTGGCGCGCTGGTCGGGCTTGCCGCTATTGCAGTTCCTGCGCTACTTCAAGGATGAAATTCTGGTCACACTCGGTACGTGTTCGACCGAAGCGGTGCTGCCGCGAATGATGGTCAAGCTTGAAAAGCTTGGCTGCAAGAAATCCGTGGTCGGCATGGTCTTGCCAACTGGCTACACCTTCAACTCCGACGGCACCTGCATCTATCTGACCATGGCGGCGATCTTCGTGGCGCAGGCGACCAATACGCCGCTGACCTTGATGGATCAACTGGTGGTGCTGGGCGTGCTGTTGCTGACCTCGAAAGGTTCGGCGGGCGTTGCAGGCGCAGGCTTTGTCACCCTGGCAGCAACGCTGTCGGTGATTGGCGATATTCCGCTGGTAGGCCTGGTGTTGCTGCTGGGCGTCGACCGCTTTCTCAACGAAGCACGGGCAGTCACCAACCTGATTGGTAACGGCATCGGCACCATCGCGATTGCCAAATGGGATGGCTCATTCGACCAGGCTCAGGCGGCGCGGGAAATCACGGCGATGAAAGAGCAGAGTTCGCTGAGGAAGGGCGCTGGTAAAACGGTGAGTAAGCTTGTTTAGGCGCATTCAAACGAATTGAAATGCAATCCCCCGTAGGAGTGAGCTTGCTCGCGATAGCGTCCTGTCATTCGACCGGCAACTGACAGGCAGAACGCTATCGCGAGCAAGCTCACTCCTACAGATTTTGTCGTGGCTCTACAATCGAGTAATCAAAAATCCTGCGTAGTCGGGCGCAGCACGATTTCGTTGATGTCCACGTCGGCCGGTTGCTCGATGGCAAAAGCAATAGCGCGGGCCACGGAGCTGGCGGGGATGGCCTGTTTATAAAACTCGCCCACCGCTTCAGAACTGGCCTGGTGCGAACTGCCCAGTTTCAATTCCGAATCCACTGCACCTGGCTCGATGGTCGTGGTGCGGATGCTGCCACCGACTTCATGACGAAGCCCTTCGGAAATTGCCCGCACGGCAAATTTGGTGCCGCTGTAAACAGTGCCGCCCGGGCTAAAGACCTTGATGCCCGCAACCGAAGCGATGTTGATGAAGTGGCCGCTGTTCTGTTGCTGGAACACTGGCAGGGTTGCGGCGATACCGTAGAGCAGGCCTTTGATGTTGATGTCGATCATGCGGTCCCATTCATCGGTCTTGCCTTCCGACATAGGCGCGATCGCCATGGCACCGGCGTTGTTGATCAACACGTCCACACGGCCAAAAGTATCCAGTGCGCCTTTGATCAACGCGTCCACATCTTCTTTACGGGTCACGTCAGTCTGGTAGGCAACGGCGTTGCCGCCTGCAGCCGTGATCTCGTTGACCAGCGTGTCCAGGTTCGCCTTGCGACGAGCGCCCAGGACAACCTTCGCCCCCAGACCGCCAAGATGACGTGCAGTGGCTTCGCCCAGACCGCTACTGGCACCGGTGATGACGACAACTTTACCTTCGATGTTATTGCTCATGTCTGAATACCTTTGAGTGGATGTCGAAATGGATAACCGCTTTCGAAATCAATTGTGATCGCCTTCTTCCTATCGACAAATGGAAGAGATAGGATTTAGGAATTCCAGAAATTGGAATATTCCGACGTCTTGTCTTTGTCATGCGGCGCCCCGTAGGACCGGCTTTAGCCGGGAGGGCGATGCGTATTCAGGAGTTGCCATGCTCAACCGCGTCGAAATGCTGAGAATTTTCTGCGCCGCCGCCGAATCGGACACCTTCCGTGAGGCCGCCAGTCGCCTGGGAACTTCGCCGCAGAGCGTGACCCGAGCTATCAAGGAACTGGAAAACACCCTCGGCGAAATGTTGTTCCACCGCAGCACTCGGCAAATTCACATCACCGCATTCGGCGAGGATCTGGCGCGACAGGCGCGGGACACCTTGAGCGGCTTCGATCAGTTGTTCACTCGTCACACCGGCATTGAAGAAGACGGCCTGGCCGGACGCGTGGGCATCACCGCGCCGCATGCCATCGGCCGGCTTTACCTGCTGGAATTCCTGAAACCCCTGATGAGCAAGCACCCTGAGCTGCGCATCGACTTGCGCTTCGATGATGAAATGACTGATGCCGTTGAGGCACAGGTCGATATCGGCATTCGGGTGGGCTATATCCGAGACCGGCGCTATATCGCGAGGGCGGCGGGCACTGTTCCGTTCCACGTAGTGGCCGCGCCGCAACTGGTGGCCTCAATGGGGCAGCCCTTGACCCTGGATGAACTCAAACAGCGCCCGTTGTCCGTGCTGATCGACCGCAAGACCGGCCGGCCGTGGCCTTGGGTATTTGCCGATGGGCAGACGTTCATGCCGCAGTCAGCAGCTTTTACCTGCGACGATCCAGAAGCCGAGCGGGAAATTGCTCTGGCGGGGCTGGCCTATGCGCAAATGCCCCGTTATCTGGCTGAGCCTTATCTGAAAGAGGGCAAGCTGGTGGAGGTGGTCGCGCAGATCGCACCGCCGCCGTGGGAGTTGTTCGTCTATCGTCCGCAGCGCGGACCTGTGGCGCCGCGTGTTCGTCTGGTATACGACCACCTGCTGACAAGCTTCTCCGACCCGCAACGTTTCCCGCAGGGTACGAGTTAGCCACCGATCGAAACGCAACCCCTTGTAGGAGCCGAGCTGGCTCGCGAAGAACGATGGCGCGGTCTGCCTGATTTACCTCGTCGACTGATTCGCGGGCAAGCACCGCTCCAACAGGCTTCGCGATCAACTGTAGGAGCCGAGCTTGCTCGCGAAGAACGATGATGCGGTCTGCCTGATTTACCTCGTCGACTGATTCGCGGGCAAGCACCGCTTCAACAGAGAATGCCATCGACCATAGAGCGAGCAGGCCAAAATAGAATCTCCCGCAGATAAATGCTTAAAAAAGCTCATACCTTCAAGTTTTATCTATCGATTAACAGAGTATGTCTATCGACCCCCAAGACTTAGCTTATTAGCTCTCTAGTCAAGTGGCGTCTAGGCTTGTTCTGGCGCTGCCGAGCCGGTAGCCGTTTCTTTAGAGTATGTGCGTGGTGACAGCGATCTGCTGATCCAGTGCCAAGGTTTACGTTGTGCCGTGATGACCCACATCGCTATTCGAGGTCTGGACCTGACCCGGTAGCGGATGAACTCGACCAAAGGTAAATAAAACATGTCGACTGAATCGAAATGCCCCTTTAACCACGCAGCTGCGGGTGGCGGTACAACCAACCGTGACTGGTGGCCCAAGCAACTGAACCTGAAGATTCTGCATCAGCATTCATCGCTGTCCGACCCGATGGGCGAGAAGTTCGACTATGCCGAAGCCTTCAAGAGTCTGGATCTGGAAGCCGTCAAACAAGACCTGCGCGCACTGATGACCGACTCGCAGGATTGGTGGCCAGCCGATTTTGGTCACTACGGACCGCTGTTTATCCGTATGGCCTGGCACAGCGCCGGTACCTATCGCACGGCTGACGGTCGTGGCGGTGCAGGCGCGGGTCAACAGCGTTTCGCGCCGCTCAACAGCTGGCCCGACAACGTCAGCCTCGACAAGGCGCGTCGTCTGATCTGGCCGATCAAACAGAAGTACGGCCGCAAGATTTCCTGGGCTGACCTGATCATCCTGACTGGCAACGTGGCGCTGGAAACCATGGGCTTCAAGCCGTTCGGTTTCTCCGGTGGGCGGGCCGATGTCTGGGAGCCGGAAGAGGCGGTTTACTGGGGCTCCGAGAAAACCTGGCTGGGCGGCGACACGCGCTACGGCAAGGAAGCTCAACCCGAGGGCGAAGGTGTGCTGGTGGCCGATGCTGGCAAGCACGGCACTGAAGAGAGTCGTAATGACGCTCCGGGCCGTGACCTCGAAAACCCATTGGCAGCCGTGCAAATGGGCCTGATCTATGTGAACCCGGAAGGCCCGGAAGGCAACCCGGATCCAGTGGCTTCGGCCAAGGACATCCGCGAAACCTTCGGCCGTATGGCGATGAACGACGAAGAAACCGTGGCCCTGATTGCTGGTGGTCATGCTTTCGGTAAAACCCACGGTGCTGGTCCGGCTGACAACGTCGGCGCAGAACCCGAAGCGGCAGACATCGAGGAGCAAGGTCTGGGCTGGAAAAGCACGTTTGGCACCGGTAAAGGTGGCGACACCATCACCAGTGGCCTGGAAGTCACCTGGACTACCACGCCAACCCGGTGGAGCAACAACTATCTCGAAAACCTCTTCGGTTTCGAGTGGGAGCTGTTCAAAAGCCCGGCGGGTGCCCATCAGTGGCGTCCGAAGAACGGCGCAGGAGCTGGTCTGGTTCCTGACGCTCATGACCCGTCCAAGCGCCACACTCCAACCATGCTGACCTCTGACCTGGCGCTGCGCTTTGACCCGGCTTACGAAGTGATCTCCCGTCGTTTTCTTGCCAATCCGGATCAGCTGACCGATGCATTCGCGCGCGCCTGGTTCAAGCTGACCCACCGGGACATGGGGCCATTGTCCCGTTATCTCGGCCCGGAAACACCGGCTGAAGAGCTGCTGTGGCAAGACCCGATTCCAGACGTTGATCATCCGTTGGTTGATGACAGCGATGTGTCTGCACTGAAGGCCAAAATTCTGGCTTCGGGCCTGTCCATTTCACAGCTGGTTTCCACCGCATGGGCAGCAGCCTCCAGCTTCCGTGGTTCCGATAAACGCGGCGGTGCCAACGGCGGTCGTCTGCGTCTGGCGCCGCAAAAGTTCTGGCAGGCCAACCAGCCCGAGCAACTGGCGCACGTGCTGGCGAAACTGGAAGGCATCCAGAGTGAGTTCAACAGCGCGCAAGCAGGCGGCAAGAAAATCTCCCTCGCCGACCTGATCGTGCTGGCCGGTTCTGCTGGCGTTGAGCAAGCGGCGAAAAACGCCGGTCATGCCATCACCGTTCCTTTTGCGCCGGGTCGTGCCGACGCCTCTCAGGAACAGACGGATGTCGAGTCTTTTGGTTTCCTCGAACCTGTCGCCGATGGCTTCCGCAACTTCCAGAAGGGCCGCTTTGGCTCGTCGTCTGAAGCATTGCTGGTCGACAAGGCGCAGTTGCTGAACCTGACCGCACCGGAAATGACCGTACTGGTGGGCGGCCTGCGGGTGTTGAACACCAACGTCGGCCAAACCCGCCATGGTGTATTCACTCAGCGTCCGGAAACACTGACCAACGACTTCTTCGTCAACCTGCTGGACATGGGCACCGAGTGGCGCGCGGTGTCGGATGCCAAGGATGAGTTCGAAGGCCGTGACCGCAAGACCGGTGCCGTCAAATGGACCGGCACCCGTGTCGATCTGGTATTCGGTTCGCACGCGCAGTTGCGTGCATTGGCTGAGGTGTATGCCGCAGGCGACGCCCAGGAGAAGTTCGTCAGTGACTTCGTCGCGGCCTGGACCAAAGTGATGAACCTTGATCGCTTCGACCTTGCCTGATGTAGACGCTTGAAACGAAAAGCCCCGGGCTGAGTCATCAGGTCGGGGCTTTTTATTGACGGAGATATTTCATGAGCAGTGATCTGCGTGACGTGTACCGAGGTTATATCGACTGTTTGAACAAACAGAAGTGGGAGGCGCTGGGGCAGTTTGTCGATGCAAATGTGCACTATAACGACAGGCGAGTGGGCCTCAATGGCTATCGCGAGATGCTTGAGCGGGATTATCGAGAGATTCCGGATCTGCACTTCAACATACGGTTTTTAATCGCCGAGCCCGAACATATCGCCGCCCGCCTGGACTTCGCCTGCACCCCGATCGGGAGTTTCATGGGGCTGCCGGTGAACGGCCGGAAAGTGCAGTTCAGCGAGAACGTGTTTTATCGGTTTCGGGAGGGGAGGATTGCCGAGGTGTGGTCGGTGATTGATAAAGCAGCCGTTGAAGCACAGCTTTAGGTGCAAACGCGGTTCCTGTGGGAGATTCTATGTTTACTCCGCAAGCTGATGTGCGACGTGGGACCGGCTTTAGCCGGGAAGGCGATGGTTTCAACAACCTGTTTTCGGTGATTTTACTGGCTCTTTCCCGGCTAAAGCCGGTCCCACTGGATGGTGAAGAACTTGTGTGTGGTGCTTGCCCGCGAAGAACGAGGCCTCGGACTGCCCGCCACACCGCATCGCCCTTATCGCGGGCAAGCACCGCTCCCACAGGAAAAATGTGATCCCCTGTAGGAGTGAGCTTGCTCGCGATGGCGTCGGGTCAGCGTGTGGTTACCTTGAAGAGGGCAACCACATCAGCGTTTATCAAAGAGTCCACTTCAACGAGAACATTACGTTACGCGGGTCGCCATACACGCCGCTGCCCGAGCCAGTCGGAATGCCCTGCCAATACTTGGTGTCAAACACGTTGTTGAAGTTAACGCGGCCATCCCAGTGCTCGTCGAACTTGTAGCCTGCCATCAGGCCTACGACCGAGTAAGCATCCTGAGTGGCGTGGCCGTTACCGACGCGGTTGAAAGTTTCGCTCTGGGCAAGAACGTCTGCACCGACACGCCACTTGTTGAGGTCACCTTCCAGGTTATAGGTGGTAGCGGCTTTGAACAGTTGCTTAGGCTGATCAGGACCAAACCGCTTGCCCTGGTTGCTTGCATCCTTGACGTACTGGCTCAGCAGGTAGGTGTAGGCTGCTGAGAACTGCCAGTTTGGAGTGAGCGCGCCGCTGATTTCGGTATCGATACCGCGGCTGCGAACCTCGCCCGCTGTGTCGTAGCAACTGGACGCCGGGAAGGACGGGCAGTTCGCGAGACTCTGGTTTGGAATCAGATACGCGCGGTTTTCCTGAGTCATGTCGAACAACGCCACCGAGGCGTTCAGCGCGCCGTCGAAGTATTCGCCCTTCAGACCAATTTCATAGCTTTCACCCGTCATTGGTTTCAATGCGGAGCCAGAAGCATTCTGTTCGCTTTGAGGTTTGAATATTTCGGTGTAGCTGGCGTAAACCGAGTAGGTGTCGTTCAGGTCGTAGATAACGCCCGCGTACGGTGTAACTTCCTGAGTGACCTTATAGTCGCCAGTGCCGCTCTGATTGTCGTAGTCATACCAGCTCAACCGGCTACCGATGATTACGTGAAGCGGGTCAGTCGGATTGAAACGAGCGACTGCATAAGCTGCGTTCTCGGTGGCTACGTTTTTGCTTGCGTACGGTCTGCGGGTTTCAGCTGAAGGTTTAGGTACGGTACCCGGAGTGATGGCGAAGGGATCAACTGCATAGTTGGCCCAGAAGCCGCCACGCTGATCGAATTTTTCCTGGCGATGGCTGACGCCAAAGCTCAGATCATGCTCGCGCCCAAATAGTTTGAATGGGCCAGAAAGAGACGCGTCCAGATTGTTTTGCGTGTCTTTGGTGTCGTATTGGCCTGCGCCTTGTTCATAGCCGACGCCCGGGTCCGGGAAAGGGTACGCGATGTAGTTGGAGAACGTATCTGACTTGGCCCAGATCTTGGACGCTGCCAGCTTGCCGCTCCAGCCATTGTCGAAGCGATGCGTCAGGTCAGTGAACAGACTGACGTTGTCGCGATTCCAGTAGGCCCAGTCACCGCTGAGGAACGTCGAGCGCGAGAACCCAAGATTTTCGCCGTTACGGCCTGAAGGCAAGCTGCCCCAATCTGACGTCGCGTCGTCTTTTTGTTTCGAGGCACCAATGGTCCAGGTGGTCGAATCGTTCAGGTCGGCCTCGAGGATGCCGTAGAAGGTCTGGCGCTGCTTGTTGCGCTCGTCGACAAAGCTTTTGTCGTCTTGATAGGCAGCTACTACGCGTCCACGGACAGTGCCGGACTCGTTGAGCTTGTTGGAGGCATCAACTTCTGTGCGATAGCGGTCCCAACTGCCAGCACTGGTAGTGATGCTCACCTGCGGCGTCGCCGTCGGGCGTTTACGTACCAGGTTCAGGGTTGCCGACGGGCTACCAGAACCGGTCATCAGTCCGGTCGCACCGCGCACCACTTCCACTCGGTCGTAAAGAGCCAGGTCGGCTTCTGCCAGTGTGTCCTGAGTAAAAGTACTCAGGATGGTTGGAAGCCCGTCATACATCAGGTTATCAATCGTAAAACCACGAGCCAGAAACTGCTGACGGTCCTGACCAAACTTGCGCAAAGTAACCCCCGGCGCATATTTGACTACGTCATTGACGTCGTTCATGCCCTGATCGTCCATGCGCTGGCGTGTCACAACACTTACAGACTGTGGCGTCTCACGAATCGACAGCGGCAACTTGGTCGCTGTATTCATCGAGCCGGTTGTATACGAGTTGGTGCCTTCAGTCGTTGCGACGCCTGCAAGGCCATAGTCCGCGTTGATGTTCACGCCGTCCAGAGCAATAGCGCCCTGAGTCGGCTGGATCACGCGTGCCGAGTTGCCTTCGACATTGGCCGTCAGACCGCTACCTGCCAGCAGGCGTTGCAGGGCCTGTGCAGGCTCCAGATCACCACGCACTGTTGGCGCTTGCTTGCCTGCGACCAACTGCGGATCGAATGTCACCGTCATGCCGCTCGCCTTGCCCAACTGAGCCAGGGATGTCGCCAACGGTTGGGCCGGAAGGTCCAGACGGACCGGGGCAGCAAAAGCTGAAGCGGATAAACCGAGCGCCAGAGCGATGGTCAAGGCTGATAGGGCGGGACGGGACATTTTTGTGATCCTGAAAGGGGTCAAAAAATAAGCGCACGAGATCACCTGGCATGATGTTTTGACACAAATGTTCAAGACATTGCCGAACTACGGTGGAGCGCAAGATGACGCGATCCTAACAAGGTGTGAATGCGACAGCAAATACAAATCGTTATCAGTCGTGAACTTTATTGTGAAGATGTGCTCATACGCCTTGGTGATTTGCCGTGCGGCGCAGTGGCTGCGGCAGATGGTCACGGTACGGTCCCTGGTAGGAGTTAACTTGTTGGCGAGGCGGAATGCCTGACTGTGCAGGCCCAATGTCTCGCCAACACGTTGGCTCCTACACGTATCTTGTTTCCCCAAAGCGGCGCGGTGTCATGCGTACCATTGACCTGTGTCCTGTCTTCCCCCCGGCTGAAATGCTAAATTAGCCGCCATGAATTTCTTCCGAACCCATCGCTCGCCCATTGCCTGGATGCTGTATGCCTTCATCCTGTTCAATGGTCTCGCGTGCGCCATGAGTCATGGCCAGATGATGGGGGCGTTTTCAGGGAAGCCCGCCGCGGCACCTTCCCACCATGAACATCACGGCACTTCGGCCATGAGTGGCATGCATCACGAGATGTCGATGGATGCCTCAATGGACATGTCTACGAAAAACATGGCCACGCCGGGCAGCATGCAGTCGCTGTTCGGCGACTGTTCGTTTGCCGGGACGCTGACTCTGGCGATGATTTTCTTCGTCGCCCTGAGCTGGTTGATCCGCACCCGTAATCCTCGCTTCGTCTTCCCGGCTCTCTGGCCAGGCCGTGCCTCACGCCAGTGTTTCCCCGGGCTCAACCCGCAGGCTCCTTGACGGCACCCACTCGTCGTTAAAAAACCAATATCGATTTTTTGCCTCGCCGGAGCCTGCTCTGGCTGAGCGCGTTTAACCGTTGGTGAGCCTTATGTCCGCTTTACCTGCACAGCCATCGTCAGGCGCTTTTGTCGCTCTGGTGAAAAGGCTGCATTTTTACATCGGCCTGTTTATTGGCCCTTTTATTCTGGTCGCGGCACTCAGCGGGGTGGTTTATGCCCTGACGCCGCAGCTCGAAAAACAGCTGTACGCCCACGCTTTGCACACTGAAACCCACGGCCCGGCACTGAGCCTCGAAGCGCAGGTACGTCGAGCGCAGGCCGTTGCCGGTCCGGGGGCGACGGTTGCGGCGGTACGTCCTGCGCCCAATCAGGGCGATACCACCCGTGTCATGTTCAACGCGCCTGGTCTTGGAGAGTCCGAGCATCGGGCACTGTTCGTTGATCCTGTCAGTGGCGAGATTCGGGGGGACATGAAGGTCTACGGGACCAGCGGGATATTGCCGCTGCGCACTTGGATCGATCAGTTTCACCGCAGTTTGCTGCTCGGTGATGTTGGCCGCATTTACAGCGAACTGGCTGCTTCCTGGTTGTGGGTCGCTGCAGCGGGGGGCGTTGTGTTGTGGGCGGTGCGACGCAAGCGCGCCAGGACCCTGCGCAGTGGTTTGCGCAGTTGGCATGCCAGTGCCGGGCTCTGGCTGATGCTCGGTTTGTTGTTCTTCTCGGCGACCGGATTGACCTGGTCGCAATACGCCGGTGACAACATTGGTGTGCTGCGCGCTTACTACGGCTGGTCAACGCCCAGCGTTGCGACGGCGCTGGCAAAACCGGCTGATACGCCAATGAACATGAGCATGCCTATGGACGAACACGCCGAGCACCATATGCCCATGGCGCCTTCTGTCTCAGGTGCAGCGCTGGATCCGGCGTTGTTCGATAGCGTGCTGGCCGCTGCGCGCAGTGCCAATATCGAGGCTGCCAAGGTTGAGATTCGGCCGTCGAGCAAACCGGAAAAAGCCTGGGTGGTCGCTGAAATCGATCGCAGTTGGCCGACTCAGGTTGATGCTGTCTCGATCAATCCGAATAACCTTGCGGTGGTCGACCACGTTGAATTTTCCCAGTACTCAGTACCCGCCAAACTGACCCGCTGGGGGATCGACGCGCACATGGGCGTATTGTTTGGCCTGGCCAATCAACTGATTCTGGTGTTTTTTGCCAGTGGCCTGGTTTTGATGGTGGTCATCGGTTACCTGATGTGGTGGCGGCGCAGGCCGACTCTCACACGGCAGCCGACACTGGTCGATGCGTGGCGGCAATCAGGCTTTGCTGCCCGAGTCGCCTGGCCGCTGGTGGCGATCACGCTTGGCGTTTGCTTGCCGGTGTTGGGCTGGAGCCTGTTGGTACTGGTTATCTGCGATGTCATCGTCACGTACAGAGCGCCGTCTGTCGCCTTTGTGCGCAGCCAGGGCTGACCGCGACTGGGCAGAACGTGCCGTGAAGCATTTTCTGACATTACTACAGCGACTGTAGGAAATGTCACAGGTAACCTACGCGGCTTTAGCGGCACCGAGAATTTGAATAACGGGGACAGCGTACTGGCTCCGTTGTTTTTCAAGAGGTAGGACATGAACACATTACTGACCCGTCGCCAGCTCATCGGCGGCATGGGCGTGCTGGGTCTGGGCGCGCTCGCAGGTTGCGGTGATTCCAACAAACTGTCGTTCAAGTACGGTAAGGACCTGAGCGACAATATCCTCGGCCGGACCTTCAAGCTGAAGGATCCGCAGGGCAATGTTAAAACCCTGTCGAGCTTTCGCGGCACGATGCCGATGGTATTTTTCGGCTTCACTCAGTGTCCGGCAGTGTGCCCCACTGCGCTGGCGCGAGCAGCACAGATCAAGAAACTGATGGGGCCGGATGGCGATACGCTCCAGGTTATTTTCATCACGGTGGATCCGGAGCGCGACAAACCGGCAATGCTCGATGCCTACGTCAAGGCCTTCGATCCGACCTTTGTGGCGTTGTACGGCACCCTCGAAGAAACTGCCGCAACCGCCAAAGAGTTCGGCGTGTTCTACGAGAAAATCCCGACGGGCGACACGTACACCATGTCCCACACCGCGACCAGTTACGTTTACGACACCCGTGGCGTGCTGCGCCTCGGTCTGTCTCACTCCCTTTCTGCCCAACAGTGCACAGAAGATCTGCTGACTGTCATGGAGGTCTGCTGATGAACCTTGAACGCCTGAAAAATTTCCTCAAACACGCGCTGCTGGGGCTTTCGCTGATCGGTATGGCTGCTCAGGTTTCGGCGCAAACGGTGGTCGAAGATGCGTGGGTGCGGGCAACCGTGCCGGGGCAGTCGTCCACCGGGGCTTTTCTGACGTTGACGGCCAGTACCGACAGCAAGTTGCTAGAGGCGCAGTCGCCGGTGGCGAAAATCGTGCAGATTCATCAGTCGAGCATGAAGGACGACGTGATGAGCATGCACGAAGTGACGTCGGTTGCTTTGCCTGCAGGCCAGCCAGTGGTCATGGACCCGAACAGCTATCACGTCATGCTGATCAATCTGGTAAGCCAAGTGAAAGAGGGCGATAAAGTCCCGCTGACCTTGATCGTCGAGGACGGTAAAGGGGTTAAACAGTCGATTGCGGTTGAAGCCACTGCTCGTGCGTTGAATGCGCCGGATCATGGCGCGATGCACGATCACAGCAAGATGCATTGATGCTTTAAATGTCGTCGGCAGGCCTTTATTCAGGCTTGCCGCGATTTCAACTCCGGTTCGCCAGAAACACCAGACTGGGCGCTTGCCCGGGCACATCGTCCAGCACATCAATACGTTGCATTCCTATCTTTTCCAGCACTCTGATCGAGGCCTGATGCGTGGGCCGAACCAGCCCGTATACCTTCGGTAGCTTCTGCTCGTTAAACGCATACCCCAGCGCCGCGCTGGCCAACTCCGTCGCATAACCTTTGCCCCACGCCGGAACACCGAAGCGATACCCGAGGTTGACCCGCTCAACGTCGAGGTACTTCATCAACGCCACACCGCCGAAGCCGATGACCTTATCCGGCGCTTCGCGAGTTGCCACCGTCCACCAGCCATATCCCTGTTCCTGCCAGTGACGCATCCAGGCATTCAGAAATATCTGCGCCTGCGCGAGCTCTTTCATCGGGCCGTTGGGGTTGAACACATTGGTGGCTGGGTCGCTATAGATAGCGAACATTGCAGCCAGGTCATAGGGGCGGGGTGGTCTGAGTAGCAGTCGTTCGGTGGTTCTTTGCATGGGCGGGTCCAGTCTGTCGGGTGTGCTTACGGATTATGGCGTTGAAATGAGGGCCCTGTTGGTGTGCGCTTGCTCGCGTTGGCTCCCGTTCAGCCGAAAATTGCGGCGCCCAAAAAACTGAAGGGCGAGCACGCCCACTCCTACAGGTCCTGCGTCCGGCTTTGATTTCCATTACCTCAAATCAACCCAGGCAATTCCAACTCCAGCTCCGCGAACTTGCCTTTCAACAACGAATGCAATTGTTGAATGGCAGGGGAGAACTGTTTGCGGTGCGGGCAGACCAGATTCAGCGGGACAGGCTCACCGGGATAATCCGGCAGGAGGATTTCCAGTCGGCCAGCCTTGATGTCCTGACTGACGTCCAGCCACGATTTGTAGGTAATGCCTTCGCCCGAAACGGCCCAGCGCCGCGCGACATCGGCATCATCACAAAACAGCGGCCCCGACACCGACATCACTCGCGCGCCGACTCGCCATTTATCGTAGATCCGCCCTCCGAGAGTGTAGAGCAAGCAGTCGTGACGCAGCAGATCCTCCGGCGTCTGGGGCCTGCCATGGCGCTGCAGGTAATCGGGCGACGCCACCAGCACCCTCCGATTCCACGCTGCCAGCGGCAGGGCGATGTAATTGGCGTCTTCCAGCAGCCCGTAGCGAATCGCAACGTCTACCGGATCGCGGAACATGTCGGCAACCTGATCAGATAGAAACAGGCGCATCGACAACGTCGGATGTTCGCGACGGAATTCGGACAGCCACCCCAGCAACACGTTACGGCCGAGGTCCGAGGGCGCGGCGACCTGTAGCATGCCCTGTAGCTCTGCAGATTCGCGGCGCAGCTTCTCGCGGCCGTCTTTCAACGTGTCGAGCACGGCTTGGGCATTGGGCAAGTACTGCTCGCCCTCAATCGTCAGGCGCAGGCTGCGTGTGGAGCGCGCAAACAGGCGCACGTCCAGTTCACGCTCCAGGCGTTTGATCGCCGCCGCCACTTGGCCTGGCAATAGATCGACCTCCCGTGCCGCGTTGGAAAAACTGCCTAAAGCGGCTGTCCGCACGAATAAGGAGAGATCATCAATGCGAATCATCTTCACTCCAGCTGTGAAAGTGTTGGCGCATTTTAGGGGTTTTTCTTTGCGGTAGAGAAGGTGAGTATGGCCCCACGTTTTGAAAAACCACATTCAAAGGAATTCCCATGAAAGCCATTGCCTTCACCCAACACGGTCTGCCTATTGAAGACCCTAATGCGCTGCTCGACATGGACCTGCCTAAACCTGCGCCCGGTCCTCGTGACCTGCTGGTTGAAGTGCGTGCCGTATCGGTCAACCCGGTAGACACCAAGATCCGTGCGGGTTCGGCTGCCACTGAACCCAAAGTTGTCGGTTGGGACGCCGTCGGTACGGTGCGGGAAGTGGGCAGTGACGTGACGCTGTTTCAACCCGGTGATGAAGTGTTTTATGCCGGCTCAATCGTGCGCCCCGGCAGCTACAGCGAATTCCATCTGGTGGATGAGCGCATCGTCGGTCATAAACCGAAATCCATCGATAACGCCCACGCGGCCGCGTTGCCGCTGACTTCAATCACCGCTTGGGAATTGCTCTTTGATCGCCTTGGCGTTGAAGAGGGCGGTGGTGAAGGCGAGGGCCTGTTGATCATCGGTGCTGCGGGCGGCGTGGGTTCGATCCTTGTTCAACTGGCTCGTCAGATGACCAGAATGACCGTTGTCGGCACTGCCTCGCGCCCCGAAACTCAAGCGTGGATCAAGCAGCTCGGCGCGCATCACGTTATCGATCACAGCAAACCGTTGGTGGCGCAGCTGGAGCAGATTGGCGTTGGCCAGGTCACTCATGTTGCCAGCCTGACCCACACCGACAGCCACTTCGCGCAGTTGATCGAAGCGCTGCGTCCGCAAGGCAAGCTGGCGCTTATCGACGATCCGCAAACCCTCGACGTGGTGCCGATGAAGCGCAAGGCGCTATCGCTGCACTGGGAGCTGATGTTCACCCGTTCGCTGTTCGAAACCCCGGACATGATCAAGCAGCATGAGCTGTTGAATCGCGTTGCAGACCTGATTGATCAAGGCGTGCTCAAAACCACGCTCGGCGAGCATTTCGGCACGATCAACGCGGCCAACCTGCGCCGTGCCCACGCGGTCGTGGAAAGCGGCAAGGCGAAAGGCAAGATCGTCCTCGAAGGCTTTTGATTTCAGCTGACTCAACCCTTTTCGATTTGGAGAACACCATGGAACTCGCCAGCCTCGCCAAGAGCCGCTACACCACCAAGGCTTATGACGCGACCCGCAAAATCCCTCAGGCAACTATTGATTCGTTGCTTGACCAGTTACGCCATAGCCCGTCGTCGGTCAATTCGCAGCCTTGGCACTTCGTCGTGGCTGCTGACGAGCAAGGCAAGGCGCGGATCGCCAAAGGCGCACAGGATGGCTTTGCCTACAACGAAGCGAAGATTCTCAACGCTTCCCATGTCGTCGTCCTCTGCACACGCACTGAAATGGCCGAAGCTCACTTGCAGGCGGTGGTCGATCAAGAGGAACTGGACGGCCGTTTCCAGAACGCGGAAGCCAAGGCTGGCCAGGACAAACTGCGTCGCGGCTATGTAGACCTGCATCGCTTCGACCTCAAGGACGTGCAGCACTGGATGGAAAAACAAACCTATCTGGCGCTGGGCACGTTGCTGCTGGGCGCTGCTTCGCTGGGTCTGGACGCCACGCCCATGGAAGGTTTCGACTTCAAGATACTTGATGAAGAACTCGGCCTGCGGGCCAAGGGATTCAGCAGCCTGGTGATCGTCAGCCTGGGCTATCGCAGCGAAACCGACTTCAACGCCAAGCTGCCGAAGTCGCGTCTCTCTGCCGAGTCAGTGTTTACCTTTCTGTAAGTAAAAGCAGTGGATGGCAGGTCTCGGGCGACACCCGCCCGGGACTTGTATACCTGCGACCTCTCTATTACGCGGTTTACCTCAAATCGCGCAGAAATACGCCCGTCAAACAGGCACTAAGCTGGCCTAATGCTGTCAATCACTTGCGGATTGCCGGGGCATTGACGCGCCGCAGCGAAAATTGAATCTGCAAGGCGCGACACCGGTGTCGATGGCACTGCGTTGTATCGCGGCCAACGCCGACCCTGTAGGAGTGGGGGGGGGGGGGGGGGGGGGGGGGGTGGGGGGGGGGTGGTGGGGGGGGGGGCGGGCGGGGGGGGGGGCGGGCGCGGGCAGCGCCGCAACTTAGGAGAG
>NZ_JBTOQI010000024.1:0-47862 GCF_055283875.1 Pseudomonas sp. HP_14
GCTCGCGATAGCGTCGTGTCAGTCGATGTATTTGCGGCTGATCTGACGTCATCGCGAGCAAGCTCACTCCTACAGAAAGAGTTTTAAATTCAAAAGGTTATATTAATTTTCAAGAGGTGGCTGGGCGAGTTAAGCAGGCGGGTTCGACGAGGAGCGGGGACAGGAGCTCAGAAGATAGGCGGTCAAGGGGCGCCTGATGCACGCGAACAGTGAGCCGTCCAAAGTCGTTACGACTCGCTTCGTCTTGGGGCGCTCGGTAACAAATTGGTGCGCGGCTTGGGTCAGATCACCTTAACCGCGCGACCGATGAACTGGATCGGCCCGGTAGGTTTGCCAATCGGCGAGCCGGTGGCCTGTTCCAGCGTCAGCTCGAACAGCTGATTAGGCTGCAACGGCGGCAGTTTATCCAGTGGCACTTGCAGGGTTTGCCCTGGCTTCACCAGCCCGAGCGATACCGGGCCTTGCCAGTCATCACCCTTGGTCCAGAACTCCAGCGCCTTGTCGGCGGGCACTTCGGTAACGCTCAGCGGGATGAGCTGGATGTCTTGTGAATTACTGGTCTGAATCACCCAGCCCGGAGCTTTGTCCTGCGGCGCGACCAGCACTACCAGATAAGACGGCGATGGAGTCGTGCGTGATTGAGTGAGCAAGGTCATGCCCAACACCAGTGACGCCGCCAACCCGGCACCGGCCAGACCACGCCAGATCGACAGGTTGTTCCACCAGCTCTGCACATCACGCTTGATGGCTTTCTGCGGCGCAAGCAAATCATCCAGGCTGCGCTCGATCCGCGCCCACAGATGTGGTGGCGGGTTTTGCGGTTCCACCATGTCCGTCAGTGGCAGCAGACGTGCTTCCCACGCATCGACCGCGGCCCGCAAGGCGGGCTCGTTGGGCAGCCGACGCTCTACTTCAATGCGTTGGTGAGCAGACAAAGTGCCCAGCACATATTCGCCCGCCAACTCGTTCAGCGGTTTTTGGGGTTCAGTGCCCGAGCTGTTGCTCATCCGATGCACTCCCGTAATGCATTCAGGCTGCGCTTTATCCAGGCTTTTACAGTGCCCAGCGGCGCGCCGATTTTTTGCGCAATCTCTTGATGTGAATAGCCGTCCACGTAAGCGTGGAACACGCAATTGCGACGTACCGGTTCAAGCTGCTCCAGACAGAATTCGATCCGCCCTGGGTTCACCCGCCAGTCAAAACTGTCCACCGTTGCGTTCCAGCCTTCCAGCGTCGCCTGTGCTTCGCCATGTTCGTCTTCATCTTCGCTCTGCACCTCACGGGCATTGTTGCGAAGGGCGTTCAACGCCAGATTTCGGGTGATGCTGAATATCCAGCCACGGGCCGAGCCTCGGGCCTTGTCGAAGCTCGCTGCGCCAGTCCAGACCTTGATGAAGGCGTCGTGCACGATGTCCTGCGCCAACGCGCTGTCACGCACCAGGCGCTGCGCAACACCGAGCAAACGAGCGCTTTCCTGAGCATACAGACGCTCAAGCGCCTGCCGCTCGCCTCGTGCGCAGGCATCCAGTACAGCTTCGTAATCGAACAGGGATTCGTGGGAGGACAATTCAATACGCCGTTTACAGAGTACTTCTACCCCGATTTGAATCGGAGCACCCGCGCAGGAGCATAGCCGAGTTCCTGCGCAGGCTCGCGCTAATTACTTGGCAGACCAGAAGATATAGTCGGCCTGGTATTTAACGATTTCTTTCGCGCCTTTATTGCTCTCGGCACACGCTTTGGCTGGCGCTACGCCGCCTTTGAGCGCGGTACGCTGAATGTAAGCAACGCCGGTCATCGCGCCCTTGCCGTCAGCCGGGTTGGCTTTGACCAACTGATACGGCAGGTTGCCTGCGCTGGACGGGGCCACGGCGAGCTGAGTACCGGTTACTTTCGAACCGTCTTTGGCTTCCCAGGTGGCTGGCGGGCCGTAGTAAGTGCCGACTTGCTTGCCGCTGCGATCATTGAGCACGGCTTTAGGACCCACGAATGCCCATTCCATGCCTTCAGCGGCGTTGGCTTTGGCGCGGCACTCGTAAGTGATCTCGCCGACACCGGTGGTTTCCATGCTGACTTTGAAGCCATCCGGAACCCGCACGGTTTCCGGCAGGTTGCTTTGAGCGAAGGCAGAGGGCGCCAGGCAAGTGAAAGCCATTGCAGCACCAGTCAAGCAGAGCAAGCGTTTTGCGTTCATGCAGACATCTCCAGTTTTGGGTTCATCGCTTAACAGCCAAACCGGCTGCGTATCTGTACTACCCGCGAGAAACCCATCTGGATGCAGCGATTTGAAAATAAATTTTCAGCCCTTGCTGATTCGGCTGCGCAACAGAATGACGCCAGCGATTGCAGCAAGCCCCGAGCCCATCAACACGCCAACTTTTACTTCGTCGATCAGATGCGCAGAACCGGGGAAAGCAAGGTTGCCGATGAACAGACTCATGGTGAAGCCGATGCCGCAGAGGATCGCCACGCCATACAACTGTACCCAGTTGCTGCCTTCCGGTAACGAGGCCAGGCCGGAGCGGATAGCCAGTACTGCTGCGAGGAATACGCCGATCTGCTTGCCAAAGAACAAGCCCAGCGCGACACCCAGCGGCACAGGATCAATCAGGTTCTGCAGAGATATTCCCGACAACGACACCCCGGCATTGGCAAAGCCGAAGATGGGCACGATGGCGAACGCGACCCAGTAATGCAGCTTCTCTTCGAGGAAGAGCAGCGGCGAGCGAGCCTCTTCTTCAGGCTTGCCCAGCGGAATGCACAGCGCCAGAGCGACACCGGCCAACGTCGCGTGAACGCCCGATTGCAGAACGAAGAACCACAGAGCAGCACCCAGCAACAAGTACGGCAACAGGCGACGTACCCGCAGGCGATTCATCACAATCAGTACCGCCAGCGTTGCGAAAGAGGCCAGCAGCATCGGCATGTTCAGGCCGGTGCTGTAGAAGAAGGCGATGATAGTGACTGCGCCCAGATCGTCGAGAATCGCCAGCGCGGCGAGAAAGACTTTCAGCGAGGTCGGCACGCGTTTACCCAGCAGCGAGAGCACGCCCAGCGCGAAGGCAATGTCGGTAGCAGCGGGGATCGCCCAGCCGCTCATGGTTTCCTGGTTGCCCCAGTTGACTGCGATGTAGATCAGCGCAGGCACCAGCATGCCGCCGGCCGCTGCAAAGCCGGGCAGGGCGCGTTGACCCCAAGTGGCCAGGCCGCCCGCGAGCACTTCACGTTTGATTTCCAGGCCGACCATCAGGAAGAAGATCGCCATCAGGCCGTCGTTGATCCATAGCTCAACTGAAAGCCCCAACCAGACGCTGTGCAGCGCCGCGAAATAGCCAGCGGACAGCCCGGAGTTGGCGACGATCAAAGCCGCCAGTGCGGCGCCCATCAACACGATGCCACCGGCTGATTCGGAGGCCAGGAAGCTGGCAAGAATGGCGATGGCTCTTGGGGTTTCTTTTTTGTTATTGATTGATGTCGTCATTGGCAGGTGCGGCGTCCTTGGTTAGCGCTGGCGTTCAATCTGTAGGAGTGACCGGGGTGGCGCTCCACCTTGCTCGCGATTGCATTAGATCGGGCGATTCGGCGGTGACTGACATACCGCAATCGCGAGCAAGCTCACTCCTACAGGGGCGCGTTAGATTTTGGTCAGTTCAATCAAGCAGCAGCGACTGGCGCGCGGCGCATACAGCACCACTTCCAGCAACGCGCCAGATTCATTATTCAATTGCAGGCAGTCATGCTTTTCCAGCAATTGCGGTGGATGCTCGGCCATGTTCGCAGCCATCTGCTCTGCCGCGCTGAACAGCAGCAGGGTACACGCTGAACTGAACAGCCGCTGAGGTTTGAGCACATCTACCCACTGCAGGCTGACGCGGTAGCGGTCCGGCGAGTAGATCAGGTTGAAATCCCGAATCGCACCTTCGATCAATGTGCAGCTGACCTGGCTGTCGCCGCTGAATGCGAAGGGATCACCTGGCAACAGTGGCTCGGTCGTTTTGCCGTCGATATCCAGCGTCATGCCCACGCCTTGCAGCACGGTAATGATGCGCTGATAACCGGGGAACAGGGAGAAACCACCGGGCTGCTCGATATCCGCGATCGACAGACGCCAGCCGAAGCCCTCCAGGTCCTGACCGGCGTCGCGGGCAATTTCTTCGGTGCTGCCGCTGCCGTTTTTCCATGGCATGCGTGGATAGTTGGCGGCGCGCAAAACGGTCAGTTGGCTCATTTGCTGAAACGTCCTTCCAGGCGATGACGGGAACCGGGGTGGATCAGGCGCGCAGCGGTGACTGGCTGTCGACCGGACCACGTGCGGCGGCGGATCAACAGGCAAGGCTCGCCAGCGCTGATTTGCAACAGTTTGCATTCATCGGGCTCAGCCAGGATCGCCTCGACCACATGCTCACCTTCAGTCAGCGGCGCTACCTGTGAAAGATAGGCATACGGAGTTTGTACAGTGAAGTCCTGGCTCAGGTAATCCGGCGCGACCAGTGCATTCACGTAACGGTCTTCGATTTGTACCGGCAGATCGTTTTCCAGATGCACGATCAACGAGTGAAAGACCCGCTGGCCTTCGCGCATATCCAGCGCCAAAGCTCGTTCGGAGCCAGCAGCTTCTTCTTTCAGCAGGATGACCTTGCAGGTGTGACGATGACCACGAGCCGCGATTTCATCCGCGATGTTGTGGACTTCAAACAATGCCGACTGACTCTTGGGCTCGGCGACGAAAGTGCCGACACCTTGCATACGCACCAGCAAGCCTTCTGCAGTCATCTCACGCAGTGCGCGGTTGATGGTCATACGGCTGAAGCCCAACTGGGTTACCAACTCGCTTTCCGACGGTACGCGGTGGTGCGGCGGCCAGTTACCGCACTGAATCTGCTGAGCAATCATCTGCTTGACGCGGGCGTACAGCGGGGCCGGACTGTCGCCCATCTGGGCAGCCAATGGAGAAGTGGCGGGCGGAGTCGGCACTTGGGGCAATCCTTTTTCGAAGGTAATTCAGGTGCAGGTCGGCGCTAATCTTGCAGCGCACGGATATTTATAACGTGTGTTCACGCTAACCATTAACCTGTTCGGCGGCAAGCTTGCCGGAGTTTACCGAGCGTGCAAACGTCTGTATATGTATATACAAATCACTTTCCACGGGATTCAGAGCCATGTCCGCCTTCTTTGCCGAGCGTGCGTTGTTGCCCAGCGGCTGGGCCAACAACGTTCGTGTCGAAGTCAGCGCCGCCGGTGTGATCACTCATATCGCCAAGGAGGCTGAGGCTTCAGGCGCTGAGTTGCTTAAAGGGCCGTTGCTGCCTGGCATGCCGAATCTGCATTCCCATGCGTTCCAGCGGGCAATGGCCGGGCTGGCGGAGGTGGCGGGCAATCCGAATGACAGCTTCTGGACCTGGCGCGATTTGATGTACCGCCTGGTTGGGAAGATCAGCCCGCAGCAGTTAGGCGTCATTGCCCGTCAGTTGTACATCGAAATGCTCAAGGGCGGTTTTACCTCGGTCGCCGAATTTCACTACGTGCATCAGGACACCACCGGCAAGCCTTATGCGGACCCGGCAGAGCTGGCGCTGCAAATCAGTCAGGCGGCAAGCTCCGTCGGGATCGGCCTGACCCTGTTGCCGGTGCTCTACAGCCACTCCGGCTTTGGCGGGCAAGCGCCCAACGAAGGTCAGCGGCGGTTTATCCACAGCACCGACAGCTACCTTGATCTGCAAGCCCGTCTGCAACCTGTATTGCGCGAGCAGCCCGCACAGCAACTGGGATTGTGTTTTCACTCACTGCGTGCGGTAACGCCAGAGCAGATCAGCGCTGCGCTGGCCGCTAGCGATCAGCAATGTCCGGTACATATCCACATCGCCGAGCAGCAAAAGGAAGTCGATGACTGCCTGAACTGGAGCGGCCGTCGGCCAGTGCAATGGCTGTACGAAAACGCCCCGGTAGATGAGCGCTGGTGTCTGGTGCACGCCACCCATGTCGAGCCTGATGAAGTGGCTCACATGGCGAAAAGCGGCGCAGTCGCCGGATTGTGCCTGACCACTGAGGCGAATCTGGGCGACGGGATTTTTCCGGCCGTGGACTACATTGCTCAAGGCGGGCGCTGGGGGATTGGTTCTGACAGCCATGTGTCGTTGAGTGTGGTCGAGGAGTTGCGCTGGCTGGAATACGGTCAGCGCTTGCGGGATCAACGTCGCAACCGTCTGTATCGCAGTGATCAACCCATGGTCGGCAGGACGCTGTTTGATGCAGCACTGGCCGGTGGCGCTCAGGCATTGGGTCAGCCTATTGGCCGGTTAGAGGTGGGGCTTCGTGCTGATTGGTTGGTACTGGATGGCAATGACCCTTACATCGCCACGGCATCGGGTGATGCGATTCTCAACCGGTGGCTTTTTGCAGGCAGTGATCGGCAGATCCGTGACGTGATGGTCAACGGTAAATGGGTCGTGCGCGAAGGGCATCACGCCGGGGAAGAGCAGAGCAACCGGGAGTTTGCGCAGGTATTGCGGGAATTGTTGGGGTGATGATTTTCGAAGGATAAACGCATTCCTTTGAGTTGAAATGCATTCCCTGTAGGAGCTAACTTGTTGGCGAAGCGGCTTGAGCGGCGCACCAGATATGAAGCCTCGCGAACAAGTTCACTCCTACAGGTCATGTTTTGATTTCATCCCCGTGTTTGTCTACTTCCCGATTTTTGAATCCTCAACCCGCCAGACCAGCTTGGTGGTGTCGTACCCCTGCTGCTGTGCCTGACTGAGCAGATGCTCTTTCACCTCTTTGGATATCGTTGGCGTGCGCGACAGTAGCCACAGGTATTTGCGATCCGGGTTGCCTACAACAGCAGTCTTGTAGCCGTCGCCGATGTAGAGCACCCAGTAGTCACCTTTGGCGACGCCAGGGATCAAGCGGGAAAACCAGTTATCGAACTCCACCCACAACTTGTCGGTTTTACCCGGCACTTGCGGTGTGGCTGTACCTGTTGCTTCCTGCCATTCGCCTTCGATCGTCCGGCAGCGGTTGGTTACGCCAACGTTGCCATCTTCCTTGAGGGCGTAATGCGCTTCGGATTGCGCGCAATTGCGCTGGAAGAACATTGGCAAACGAGCGATTTCATACCAAGTGCCCTGATATTGCTTGAGGTCAACAGCACCTACGGTTCTGGGCTCAAGGTTTTCTGCGGAGTGCGCAAAACCGATTGCGAGAAAGCTGGCCATTACGACCAGACCAAAACGCACAAGTAATTTGATCATTTCTTATTTCAAACCTTGACCCGAGAAAAGTACAACCTTGTCAGCGGCATACTGCACGCTGATAAAACTCTTTTGATCGCCCCATGTGCAACTGGACATGCCCAGCGCGCCGGAGCATTCAGTCGGGCTACCCAGCAGTTGCTCAACTTCAGCCTTGGGCATACCGGCGGACAGCTTCGAGTAATTTTCCTGATTAACCTTGCTGCATGCGGTCAGCAATACGAGAAACGACAACAACGCTAGAGAGCGCAGAGACATGGATGAAGCTCCTGAACGGAAAGGGCAACGCCGCAGCAGACGGTCGAGTGGGCACGGATGCTGGCGTAATACCGTGAGCTTAGAAGAGAAAATGGCGATCTGGTTCCGTTTAGGAATAAATCCAGTACATAGATACCTTGTGGTAAACCCTCGGTGTCACTGTCACTGCGCTGGCCCGCAGCAAACGGTTGACCTGTAGGAGTGAGCTTGCTCGCGATGCGGTACATCCGTAAATGAATTATCGTCTGACTTGACGCTATCGCGAGCAAGCTCACTCCTACAGGGGCAACTTATTTGCTGGGCAGGAAGAAATTGGGCGTGGCGAATTCAGCTCCGTGGCTGACGTCTTTTTGCTGCTGGACGGTTGTGACAATATTTTCGAGCTTGTTGAGCCTTAAAACCGTGATCCAGGCTGTTTCAGGAAATCGATTTCTTCGGGTGTTGAAACACGGCCGAGGATTTCGTTGCGATGCGGAAAGCGGCCAAAACGGGCGATGATGTCACGGTGACGCTCGGCGTAATCGAGGCTGCTGTTGAAGTATTCGCGGTCTGTGGCGGGGAGCAGGGGGAGGAGTTCGGTGAAGCGGGCAACAGCGCCGTTTTGCGCGTCGATGTTTTCGCAGTGTTCCAGCACCAGATAGATGAAGGTACGTTGCAGCGGATCAAGATGCTGATCGCGGCCGAGTTTCAGGCCGTGTGTCGCAAGTGCCTGCGCACGCAGGTCACCGGCATAGGCTTTGGGAGTGTCGCGATAGATCATTCGCGGCAGTTGGTCGAGCAGCAGTATCAGAGCCAGCCAACCGGCAGGGCTTTCAGCCCACTCTTTAAGCCCGCCTGCCAGGGCGGATTCGACCAGATCACCAAAACGCATCTGCGCTTCGGTGTCCTGAGCGTTGTCCTTGCCAAACCACAACTTGCCCTTGGCTTTCGCCGCTTCGGAGGGCGACTCGGCAGAGCCGAACCACCATTCCAGCAGCGGGAGCCAAGGGGCGGTCATGAGATTCAGGCCTTGTGGTACGAGGTTGCGCGCTCAACTTCTTCTTTCGAGCCCAGGAACACCGCAACACGCTGGTGCAGGCCGTCCGGTTGAATGTCGAGGATGCGCTGATGACCGTCAGTAGACGCGCCGCCAGCTTGCTCAACCAGGAACGACATCGGGTTGGCTTCGTACATCAGGCGCAGTTTGCCCGGCTTGGAAGGCTCGCGGCTGTCACGTGGGTACATGAACAGACCGCCGCGGGTCAGGATGCGGTGCACGTCGCCAACCATCGCGGCAACCCAACGCATGTTGTAGTTCTTTTTCAGTGGGCCGTCTTCGCCCGCCAGCAATTCGTCAACGTAACGTTGTACCGGCGCTTCCCAGTGACGCTGGTTGGACATGTTGATCGCGAATTCCTGAGTGGAAGTCGGGATCTTGATGTCTTCGTGGGTCAGTACGAAACTGCCCATTTCGCGGTCCAGGGTGAAGCCTTTGACGCCATCGCCCAACGTCAGTACCAGCATGGTTTGCGGGCCGTAGATCGCATAACCAGCCGCGACTTGCTGAGTACCTGGTTGCAGGAAGGCCTTTTCATTCAAGGGCTCGTTCTGGCTCAGGTATTCGTTCGGGCAACGCAGTACGGAGAAGATAGTGCCGACCGGGGCGTTGATGTCGATATTCGACGAGCCATCCAGTGGGTCGAAAACCAGCAGGTAGGCACCTTTAGGGTATTTGCCCGGGATCTGGTAAGCGTTGTCCATTTCCTCGGACGCCATGCCCGCCAGGTGACCGCCCCACTCGTTGGCTTCGAGCAGGATTTCGTTGGAGATCACGTCGAGCTTCTTCTGCACTTCGCCCTGAACGTTTTCAGTGCCCATGCTGCCGAGCACACCGCCCAGCGCGCCTTTGGAAACGGCGTGGCTGATTTCCTTGCACGCTCGCGCCACCACTTCGATCAGGAAGCGCAGATCGGCAGGAGTGTTGTTGCTGCGGGTCTGCTCAATCAAATAGCGACTCAGGGTAACGCGGGACATGGATAGCTCCGAATAGGGGGAATAAAAAACCCGCGCAGTTTAGCGCGAGTCGAGACGTAATACTGCCCATAAGACTGGGTTATCACCCATTGAGTTCACGCGTGGGCAAAGCGTAGCCGGAAAATGCTGAAGCGGTGGCTGAAACGAGCTATCACCCTGTACTGCATGATTAGAATGCAACCCATGTGAAGTACCCGTATTGGCCTGCAAAAACAGTCCCGGTAGGAGCGAATTTATTCGCGAAGGGGCCGGTAAATCTCGAGCCTGTGTATCGGCTGAAACACCGCCCTCCCGAATAAATTCGGTCCTACCAGTCCGAGTTGCCCTTGTGGGACGGTGTCAGGTCTGCACCGCTCTCACCTGGGCTGTTTGGCCAAAGTGAGAGCAGGTCGCTTGATCAATCCAGCGCGTTCCAGATGTCCCCCGCGTATTCCCGGATCGTCCGGTCTGACGAGAACCACCCCATGCGCGCCGTATTGAGCACCGCAGAGCGCCACCACTCTTTCGAGTCGTGCCAGTGAGCTTCGACCCTGGCCTGAGCATCCCAGTAAGAATCAAAGTCGGCGCAGACCAGAAAGCGGTCGTAAGCCAGCAGTTGATCGATCAGGCCGGCATAGCGGTTAGGGTCATCCGGCGAAAATACGCCGCCACGAATAGCTTGCAGGACGTCGTTGAGCCGACCCGATGCCGCGGCCTCAGCGTAAGCGCTGAAGTCGCCGACTTGCTTGTGGGCTTCGACTTCCTGAGCGGTCATGCCAAAAATGAACATGTGCTCCAGACCCACTTGCTCGCTCATTTCGACGTTGGCGCCGTCCAGCGTACCGATGGTCAGCGCACCGTTGAGGCCGAATTTCATGTTGCTGGTGCCCGATGCTTCCAGCCCGGCAGTAGAAATCTGCTCCGACAAGTCGGCTGCCGGAATGATGCTTTCCGCCAGGCTGACGTTGTAGTTAGGCAAAAATACGACTTTGAGCAAGCCGCGTACGGTAGGGTCGCTGTTGACCGTGCGAGCAATATCATTCGTCAGCTTGATGATCAGCTTGGCTGAGTGATAACTGGCTGCGGCCTTGCCCGCGAAGATTTTTACGCGTGGCACCCAATCGGTGCCCGGTTGAGCGCGAATGGCCTGATACAGCGCAACGGTGTGAAACAGGTTCAACAGTTGACGTTTGTATTCGTGAATCCGTTTGACCTGCACATCGAACATCGCCGCCGGATTGACCACGATCCCCAGACGCTCCTTGATGATCGCCGCCAGCGCACGCTTGCTGTGCAGGCGCTGATCCGCAAATTGCTTGCGGAAAGAGCTCTTGTCAGCGAACGGCTCCAGTTCGATCAGTCGCGTTTCTGCGCTGTCCAGCACGTCCTCGCCCAGCGACTCGGTGAGCATCTGCGTGAGCTTGGGGTTGGACTGGAACAGCCAGCGGCGGAAGGTAATGCCGTTGGTTTTGTTGTTGATCCGGTCTGGATACAGCTTGTGCAGTTCGGCAAAAACCGTCTTGCGCATCAACTGGGTGTGCAGCGCCGATACGCCGTTGATGCTGTGGGAGCCGAGGAACGCCAGGTTGCCCATGCGCACGCGACGACCATTTTCTTCCTCGATCAGGGACACAGCGCGCAGCACGTCGAAATCGTGAATGCCTTTGGCGCGCAGGGTGTCGATGTGCTGAGCGTTGATGATGTAGATGATCTGCATGTGGCGCGGCAACATCCGCTCCATCAGGCCTACCGACCAGGTTTCCAGCGCCTCGGGGAGCAAGGTGTGGTTGGTGTAGGCGAGGGTGCCCACCGTGATTTTCCACGCGGCGTCCCACGCGATGCCGTGGTTGTCGATCAACTGACGCATCAGTTCGGCGACGGCGATGGACGGGTGCGTGTCGTTCATCTGGATGGCCGCGTGTTCCGGCAGATCCATCAACGTCGCATGCATGTTCAGATGGCGACGCAGCAAATCCTGCAATGATGCAGAGACGAAGAAATATTCCTGACGCAGACGTAATTCCTGACCGGCCTCGGTGGCATCGTTCGGGTAAAGCACGCGAGAGATACTTTCTGCGCGCACCACCTCGGCCACTGCACCAAAGTGGTCACCGGCGTTAAAGCGTTCCAGATGCAAGTCGCCTACCGCACGGGCACGCCACAGACGCAGGGTGTTCACGCTTTTACCTCGCCATCCCACCACTGGCGTGTCGTAAGCAATGGCGCGGACGGTTTCAGATGGACGCCAGACCTGGCGCTGTTCACCGTCCTCGTTGGTGAGGGTGTCGACACTGCCGCCGAAACCGATCGGGTACACGACTTCTGGCCGCTCGAATTCCCATGGGTTGCCGAAGTCCAGCCAGTTTTCGGTTTGCTCCTGCTGCCAGCCGTCGACGATTGCCTGGCGGAACAAACCGTGCTCGTAACGAATACCGTAACCATGGCCAGCGATGCCGAGCGTCGACATGCTTTCCATGAAGCAGGCTGCCAGACGACCAAGACCGCCGTTACCCAGCGCCGCGTCGGGCTCCAGCAACTTGATGCGTTCGATATCGACGCCCAGTTCAGTCATTGCCTCTCGGGCGACTTCCAGCAGGCCGAGGTTGCTCAGGCTGTCGTACAGCAAACGGCCGATAAGGAATTCCAGCGACAGGTAATACACCCGTTTCTGGACCTTGCGATAAATCTGCCGGGTGTGGTCCATCCAATGCTCGACCATGTGGTCGCGAGCAGCGAGGGCTACGGCTTCGAACCAGTCATGCTCAAACGCATGGTCAGGGTCCTTACCCACCGCATAGGTGAGTTTGGCGAGAACAGCGGCGCGAAATGCGGCCACTTCAGCGTCACGAACAAGTGGTTCCTGAGACATCGATACGACCTCAAGTAGTCAGACGAATGAAGGATGGGATTTCTTTGACTGTAGGGCGTGTCTGCAAATTTTTCCTGCAAATTCCTGAATTAACCACGACACGTCCGTCGGTTCGACAGGCTCATGTCGCTCTGGTTCGCCCTTTTGGGCAATTGGCAAACCGCTTGCATTGATCGTTCCACTCTCGACACGAGCTGTGAGCGACAGCATGAACATTCCTCGTTTCGGGTTTATGATGGCCAGCGGCAAAATAATAGAAGACCCCGAATCGCACTCACGGAGCACCTATGCAGACCTTGTATCCGCAGATCAAACCCTACGCCCGGCACGATCTGGCTGTGGAGGCGCCGCATGTTCTATATGTCGATGAAAGCGGATCACCGGAAGGTCTGCCGGTGGTATTCATTCATGGCGGCCCCGGTGCGGGTTGCGATGCGCAAAGCCGTCGTTATTTCGATCCCAATCTGTACCGCATCATTACGTTCGACCAACGCGGCTGCGGTCGCTCGACGCCGCATGCGAGCCTTGAGAACAACACCACCTGGGATCTGGTCGCCGACCTGGAGCGGATTCGTGAGCATCTGGGCATCGATAAATGGGTGCTGTTTGGTGGTTCGTGGGGTTCGACCTTGTCGCTGGCCTATGCCCAGACTCATCCGGATCGTGTCCATGCGTTGATCCTGCGCGGTATCTTTCTGGCGCGTCCGCAAGAGATCGAATGGTTCTATCAGGCCGGTGCAAGCCGCATGTTCCCGGATTACTGGCAGGATTACGTGGCACCGATCCCGCTGGATGAGCGCGGTGATCTGCTGAGCGCGTTCCATAAGCGCCTGACCGGTAACGACCAGATTGCCCAGATGCATGCCGCCAAAGCCTGGTCTACCTGGGAAGGCCGTGCAGCTACGCTGCGGCCCAATCCGCAAGTGGTTGATCGCTTCTCCGAGCCCCAACGCGCACTGTCCATCGCGCGCATTGAGTGCCACTACTTCACCAATAATTCTTTCCTGGAAGAGAATCAGCTGATTCGTGACATGCCCAGGATTGCTCATTTACCGGGCATCATCGTGCACGGTCGGTATGACGTGATCTGCCCGCTGGACAACGCCTGGGAGTTGCATCAGGCCTGGCCAAACAGCGAGCTGCAGGTGATTCGCGATGCGGGGCATGCTGCTTCGGAGCCGGGCATCACCGATGCACTGGTCCGGGCTGCCGCACAGGTTGCCGCCCGTTTGCTGGATTTGCCGCCTGAAGAGGCTTGATTTGGGGATTGCGCCTGTTTGAATTGAAATGGGGTTCACTGTGGGAGCGAATTCATTCGCGAAGTGGGCGGTACATCCGCTATAGATTTATCGCCTTATGAACTCTATTCGCGAATGAATTCGCTCCCACAGGTATCTGTTTGATGCGCGATTGAATCACAAGGAATGGGCATGAAAGGCTTGCTACAACGCGTCAGCAGCGCACGTGTCGAAGTCGACGGGCAAATTGTCGGTTCTATCGATCAGGGTTTGATGGTCTTGGTCGGCGTCGAGCCTCAAGACACTCAGGCCAGTGCCGACAAGCTGCTACATAAGCTGCTTAACTACCGGGTGTTCAGCGATGCTGACGGCAAGATGAATCTATCCTTGCGCGATGTCGCAGGTGGTTTGTTGTTGGTTTCGCAGTTCACCCTGGCAGCCGATACCAAAAGTGGCATGCGGCCGAGCTTCTCCAAAGCAGCGCCGCCGGCCTTGGGTGCAGAGTTATTTGACTATTTACTGAGGCAGGCAAAAAGCTCGTATGCCGTGGTCGAATCGGGCCAATTTGGTGCAGACATGCAAGTTCATTTGGTGAATGATGGCCCCGTGACTTTTTTGCTGGAAGGCTAAACGACCGGTTTGGCGTACTTCCCCCGGATTTATTAGGCTGTATAGCAATAAATACTTCATCGGACATGGTGCGTTGTGGCGCGCGCTACTAGATAATCGCGCCGTCCGGGTATCCGCGTTTGTGGCACCGTTTGGCAAGGTCAGAAGCTGGTCCGACACCGTTTGGGGAATCATTAGGTTCTTTCGGAGTCGGAACAATGCTCGCCAACCCGGCAATTGATAGCTGGCCGTTGGTTTCTTCATCTGTTTTCGGCGAGGGTTGCTCGTGATTGTTAGTCCCTGTAATGCGGTAAAGACACCTGGCAAGCGGTTGCGTAGCGCGCTATTGGCAAGTTCAGCTCTGATCTCACTGTTCAGTGCCACTCAACTGTGGGCGTTTAGTCTTGATGACGTCGCGAGCAGAGCGAAAGAACTGGCCGATAAGAAGTACGAAGCCCCGCGCAGCAATCTGCCTGCCGAGTTCCGTGACATGAAGTTCGCGGACTATCAGAAAATCCGTTTCCGTGAAGACCGTGCCGAATGGGCTGGCGACAGAACGCCGTTCAAAGTCTCGTTCTATCACCAGGGTATGCACTTCGACACCCCGGTCAAAATCAACGAAGTCACTGCGACTACCGTTGAAGAGATCAAGTACGATTCAAGCCGCTTTGATTTTGGCGACGTGAAGTTCGATCCTAAAGCGACCGAGAAACTGGGTTACGCCGGTTTCCGAGTGCTGTACCCGATCAACAAAGACGACAAACAAGACGAAATCATGACCATGCTGGGCGCGAGCTACTTCCGCGTTATCGGTAAGGGTCAGGTTTACGGTCTGTCGGCCCGTGGCATGGCAATCGATACCGCATTGCCTTCCGGGGAAGAGTTTCCACGTTTCACCGAGTTCTGGATCGAGAAGCCAGGCACCGATGACAATCATCTGGTGATCTTTGCTCTGCTCGACTCCCCGCGCGCAACCGGTGCCTACAAGCTGACCCTGCGTCCTGGCACCAACACGCTGGTTGACGTTCAGTCGCGCATGTACCTGCGTGACAAGGTCAGCAAGCTCGGTGTTGCACCGCTGACCAGCATGTACCTGTTCGGGGCCAATCAGCCTTCGCGTGTGCAGAACTACCGTCGCGAGCTGCATGACTCCAACGGTCTGTCGATTCAGGCAGCCAACGGCCAATGGCTGTGGCGTCCGCTGACCAACCCTAAACACCTCGCCGTCAGCAGCTTCTCGGTAGAGAACCCGCGCGGTTTCGGTCTGCTGCAACGTGGTCGTGACTTCAGCAGCTATGAAGATCTGGACGATCGCTACGACAAGCGTCCAAGCGCGTGGATCGAGCCTAAAGGCGATTGGGGCAAGGGTACCGTTGATCTGGTGGAAATCCCGACTGCCGATGAAACCAACGACAACATCGTTGCCTTCTGGAAGCCGGATACTCTGCCAGCACCGGGCGAGCCAGTTGACTTCAACTACCGCATCCACTGGACCATGGACGAGAAAGCCATTCACTCGCCTGATTTGGGTTGGGTCAAGCAGACCTTGCGTTCCGCTGGTGACATTCGTCAGTCCAACCTGATTCGTCAGCTGGACGGCAGCGTTGCGTTCCAGGTCGACTTCGTGGGTCCTATCCTCGCTTCGATGCCTGAAGACAAGACCATCCGCAGCCAGGTCACCACCGACACCAATACCGAGCTGGTTGAAAACAACCTGCGCTACAACCCGGTGACCAAAGGCTATCGCCTGACGCTGCGGGTCAAGGTCAAAGACGCTAACAAGCCGATCGAGATGCAGGCCTACCTGCTGCGTGAAATCCCGGCTGAGCCAGGCAAGGAACCTGCGGTACTGGTTGCTGCCAAAGCGCATATCGGTGACGAGAAAAAAGCAGCGCCTAAAGAGGCTCCGAAGAAAGAAGCCCCGGCAGACGCCGCCAAAGATCCGAAAGCCGACGTGGCCAAGGCTGACGCAGCCAAACCTGCTGATGCCAAAGCGGACGCCGCCAAACCGGCTGATGCAGCCAAGCCAGCTGATGCAAAAGCAGACGTAGCCAAGGCTGACGCCGCGAAAGCTGACGCTGCGAAAGACAAAGACGGCAAAGAGACCAAGCAGCCAGAAGCCGAGGCTGCGCCCACCATTCCGGAACCGGCCAAGACGCTGCAAGTCATGACCGAGACCTGGAGCTACCAGTTGCCAGCCGATGAGTAATTCCGTACCGGTGCCAGTATCGCTCAGCGAGTACCTGGCGCACCTTCCGATGAGCGATGAGCAGCGAGCCGAACTGGCTGGCTGCACCTCGTTCGCCGAATTGCACGAGCGTTTGTCTGCTCAACCAGTCAGCGACCCTGCCGAAGCCGCACAGGCTTCGGTGGGTCGCCGATTGACGCTGACCACTGCCGAGGCTTTGGAAGAGGCCGAGATGCTCGTCCTCGATGCGAATGGCCGGGTGTGCCTGAAGGCTACGCCGCCGATCAATCGCACCAAGGTTGTGCCTGAGCCATGGCGGACCAATATCCTGGTTCGCATGTGGCGTCGTCTGACGGGCCGCAGTAACCCGGTCGAGCCTAAAGTTGAACGCGATCTGCCCAAGGCGCGCTGGCGCACTGTGGGTTCGATTCGTCGTTACATCCTGTTGATCCTGATGCTTGGTCAGACGATTGTTGCTGGCTGGTACATGAAAGGCATTCTGCCGTATCAGGGCTGGTCGCTGGTTTCGCTGGACGAAATCACTCACCAGACCTTCGTGCAGACCATGTGGCAGGTTCTGCCCTATGCCTTGCAGACCAGCATTCTGTTGCTGTTCGGTATTCTGTTCTGCTGGGTCTCGGCAGGTTTCTGGACCGCCTTGATGGGCTTTCTGGAATTGCTCACCGGCCGTGACAAATACCGAATCTCCGGTGCCAGTGCAGGTAATGAGCCGATTGAGAAGGGCGCTCGTACCGCGTTGGTCATGCCGATCTGCAACGAAGACGTACCTCGTGTATTCGCTGGCCTGCGAGCGACTTTCGAGTCGGTTGCGGCTACCGGTGACCTTGATCGTTTCGACTTCTTCGTGCTCAGTGACAGTAACGAGACCGACATTTGCGTGGCCGAGCAGCAGGCCTGGCTGGATGTCTGTCGCGAAACCAAAGGCTTCGGCAAGATCTTCTATCGCCGTCGCCGCCGTCGCGTAAAACGTAAAAGCGGCAACCTTGACGACTTCTGCCGTCGCTGGGGCGGTGATTACCGTTATATGGTCGTGCTCGACGCTGACAGCGTCATGAGCGGCGAATGCCTGACCAGTCTGGTGCGCTTGATGGAAGCCACGCCAGACGCCGGTATCATCCAGACCGCGCCACGCGCTTCGGGCATGGACACTCTTTATGCGCGCATGCAGCAATTTGCTACTCGCGTGTACGGTCCGTTGTTCACGGCCGGTCTGCACTTCTGGCAGTTGGGCGAATCCCACTACTGGGGCCACAACGCGATCATCCGCATGAAGCCGTTTATCGAGCACTGCGCCTTGGCGCCGTTGCCGGGTAAAGGGGCGTTTGCCGGTGCGATTCTGTCTCACGACTTTGTTGAAGCTGCGCTCATGCGTCGTGCGGGTTGGGGCGTGTGGATTGCCTACGATTTGCCGGGCAGCTACGAAGAGCTTCCGCCAAACCTGCTGGACGAACTCAAGCGTGACCGTCGCTGGTGCCACGGCAACCTGATGAACTTCAGGCTGTTCCTGGTAAAAGGCATGCACCCGGTTCACCGTGCGGTGTTCCTGACGGGCGTAATGTCGTACTTGTCGGCGCCGTTATGGTTCTTCTTCCTGGTGTTGTCCACGGCCCTGCTGGCGGTGAACACATTGATGGAGCCGACCTATTTCCTTGAACCGCGTCAGCTGTATCCGCTGTGGCCACAATGGCACCCGGAAAAAGCCGTTGCGCTGTTCTCGACGACCATCGTGCTGCTGTTCCTGCCTAAACTGCTCAGCATCATCCTGATCTGGGCCAAAGGCGCAGTCGGTTACGGCGGCAAGATCAAAGTCACCCTGTCGATGCTGATGGAAATGCTGTTCTCGGTGCTGCTGGCTCCGGTGCGCATGCTGTTCCACACCCGCTTCGTACTGGCTGCGTTCCTGGGCTGGGCTGCGACCTGGAACTCGCCACAACGTGACGACGACTCCACGCCGTGGCTCGAAGCGGTCAAGCGTCATGGTCCGCAAACCCTGTTGGGTGCTTGCTGGGCGCTGCTGGTGGCCTGGTTGAACCCAAGCTTCCTGTGGTGGTTGGCGCCTATCGTTGGTTCGCTGATGCTGTCGATTCCGGTGTCGGTGATTTCCAGCCGTACTGGTCTGGGCCTCAAGGCTCGCGACGAGAAGTTCTTCTTGATTCCGGAAGAGCACACGCCGCCGCAAGAGTTGGTGTCCACTGATCTGTACACCCACGAGAACCGTTGGCACGCACTGAAGCAAGGCTTCATCCGCGCCGTGGTCGATCCGCAGCAGAACGCGCTGGCCTGCGCCCTGGCGACCTCGCGTCACCGGATCGCCGAGCCTATCGAGTTCGTACGGATGGAACGCGTACGTCATGCGTTGGCTGTCGGGCCTGAGAAACTCAGCAACCATGACCGCTTGATGTTGCTGAGTGACCCGGTTGCGTTGGGCCGCTTGCATGAACAAGTCTGGAGCGAGAGCCACCCTGAGTGGCTGGATGCATGGCGAGAGTCTGTCGCCGCTGATCCGCACGCACCGCTGCTGCCTTTGCAGCCGGTTGTACGCGAACCAGCGCCAGCGTTGGTTCACGCCTGATTCAAGGCTGCTAAACAAAAACGGCGCCCCGCAAGGGCGCCGTTTTTGTTGGGCTGGAAAAATTTCTCTCTGGGAACTGCTGCGTCTCTGTAGGAGTGAGCTTGCTCGCGATTACGTCAGCACAGGCAATATATTCACCAACTGATAGACCGAAATCGCGAGCAAGCTCACTCCTACAGGTCCCATGTTTGCTGCGCGACAGCGTGGTATCAGGGACACCGGGCGACTCCTGCAGGAGGTCACGTCATACCTTGGTGATCAACAATCCGGCTTGTCCGCCGTATAACGCCGCGCCGGGTTCACCGCTGCGCCGAACTCGCGCAAGGCCTTGGCACCGATCAGCAGCGGGTAATTGAAGTGGCTACGGTCTACCAGGTTCACTTCCACAGTGCGTTTGACACTGCCCAGGCACAACTCCAGATCGACCACGGGGCGCTTGGTTGGATCGAGATCTTCGTCCTCATCGTCACCCTCGGCACGGCTCTTGATTTTGCTGATCCGCGCAACCTTGTGTTCGTACACCTTGTTGCTGGCACCTTTGGTGGCGAGACGGAAACGTACCCAGTCGTCACCATCGCGGGTAAACAGCTCGATGTCCTTGGCCGACAGCGATGCGGTCAGCGCTCCGGTATCCATCTTGGCTTTGAAGGTTTCACCGATTTCCGCGACCTTGATGTTTTCGTAACGGCCATACAGCGTCGGCTCGGCAGCCATTACAGGCAATGCCAACAGGGACAATAGCGCCAGGGTTGATTTCACTGGGTAGGTACCTTTTTTGGGTTACGCGGTTCTGTAGGAGCTGCCGAAGGCTGCGAATTGGTCCATGAGGTAAATATTTTCGCAGCCTTCGGCAGCTCCTACAGGTCATTCATTCGCGATTTTAGACATCGCGATCACACATCGTTCGCAGGTCAGAGCTTACCCGTAACCTCGTGAAACATTTGTCCACGACCAGCGGATTTGGCGCGAGCGCTGTTGCTCTTTATCATGGCGGCCCTTGTAGTCCTCCAGAGATCCGTATGCGTCGCCTGCTCACTGGCTGTTTTGTCACATTGCTGTTGTTGCTTAACACGCTGGTCATGATCGGTCCGTTACTGATCTTCGGCCTGCTCAAGCTGACGTTCAGTGGTCAGATGCGCGACAGTTGTTCGCGAGCCGTCGTGTGGTTTGCCGAAACCTGGGCTGAAGTCGACAAGCTGATCTTCTCTTTGTGCATTCCAACCCAGTGGGAAATCCGTGGCGACGAAGGCCTGCGCAGCGACACTTCTTATCTGGTCATCAGCAACCACCAGTCATGGGTAGACATTCCGGCGCTGATCCAGGCGCTGAATCGGCGCACGCCGTTTTTCAAATTCTTCCTGAAGAAAGAGCTGATCTGGGTGCCGCTGCTGGGCCTGGCCTGGTGGGCACTGGATTACCCGTTCATGAAGCGCTACACCAAGGCGTTCCTGGCGAAGAACCCTGAGCTTAAAGGCCATGACCTTGAGATCACCCGTCAGGCCTGTGAGCTGTATAAAAATCAGCCAGTTACCGTGGTCAACTACCTGGAAGGGACGCGCTTTACGCCATCCAAGCATGCAGAACAAAGCTCGCCCTACTCACACCTGCTGAAGCCGAAGGCCGGCGGGGTGGCGTTTGTGCTGGCGGCTATGGGCGAAAAGCTGGATGCGATTCTGGACGTGACAGTCGTCTATCCCGGCGACCGCATCCCGGGGTTCTGGAACTTGCTGTGCGGTGACGTGCCACGAGTGATCATCGACATTCAGACTCGTGAGCTTAATCCTGCGCTATGGCAGGGCGACTACGAAAATGATCCGCTGTTTCGCGAGAAGGTACAGGGCTGGGTTAATCAGTTGTGGCAGGAAAAGAACGCACGCATCGCCACTTTGCGCGGCGATGCGTCTCAAGCTTGAGTTAGCTGCCTGCGCCCCACACACTGCCCAGGCTCTGCAGTGCAGAACCGCCAGCACCTTGTTGACCCAGGTATTGCAGAATCAACGGCACAAACTGGCTGACCATTGAGCTGTCCATGCCCAAAGCACTGAACGCCTTGTTCACGTCGCCCATGCTTTGTACGTTACCCAGAGCGCTGTTCAGCACCGAGCTTTCAGCGCTGTTGCCCGAGTTACCCAACAGACCTCCCAGGCCATTAAGGCTGCCAAGGCTGCTCAAGGCGCTGGTCCCAGCGAGTTGATCAAGGCCGGGCACCGATTTGCTCAATTGGCTGTAATCGTTACCGGCAAGCTTGTTTTTAGCCAAACCCAGCAGTGCGCCTGTGCCGCCGACGGCTTGCTCGGGTGTGACGTTCAAATTTGAGCCCAACAGATTGAGCAGGCCTGCAGCTTCAGGCGCTGCGGTGGCTTTCTGATTGCCATTAGTGGCGTTGGAAACGGCGTTGGCCGCGTCATTCAGATTGAAAGCGAACACCGGACTGGCGGCGACGGCCATCAAGGTTGCCAGTGCTACACCGCGGGAAATCTTCATTGCAACAAACCCCTCAAACCAGAAAATCCGGCTGCTGCCGGTAGAAACACGTGTTCGACCTTGGGCGGGTTGGCAATGTTCCTTGCGTTTGTCTGATGAGTTAAAGCAAACCTGCGTCGCCCACATCGCGGGCAAGCCTCGCTCCACAGTTGATCGCATTTTCCTGTGGGAGCGAGGCTTGCCCGCGATGAGCGCGACGCAGTTTCAGAGCGATAAGTGCGACTTACGCCGCGCTGAACAGCTTATGCGGATCGATCACAAACTTCTTCGGCACACCGGCATCGAACTCGCCATAACCGCGTGGCGCATCGTCGAGGCTGATGACTTCGACGCCGACAATATCGGCAATCTTGATGCGGTCCCACATGATCGCCTGCATCAACTGACGGTTGTACTTCATGACCGGGGTCTGGCCGGTGTGGAAGCTGTGAGATTTGGCCCAGCCCAAACCAAAGCGAATACTCAGGCTACCCATTTTTGCGGCCGCATCGACAGCGCCCGGGTCTTCGGTCACGTAAAGGCCGGGAATACCGATTTTGCCCGCCACACGCACCACGCCCATCAACGAGTTGAGGACGGTGGCCGGAGCTTCATGCTGCACTCCCGCATGGCCATGGCCGCGAGCTTCGAAGCCCACCGCGTCAACGGCGCAATCCACTTCCGGTTCGCCCAACAGCGCGGCGATCTGCTCGTGCAGCGGGGTATCGAGGGACAGGTCGGCAATTTCAAAACCCTGAGCCTTGGCATGAACCAGACGGGCCGGGTTCACGTCACCGATGATCACCACCGCCGCGCCCAGCAGACGTGCCGATGCCGCTGCTGCCAGACCGACCGGGCCAGCGCCAGCGATGTATACGGTACTTCCTGGACCTACACCGGCTGTGACTGCGCCGTGATAACCGGTGGGCAGAATGTCCGAGAGGCAGGTCAGGTCGCGGATTTTTTCCATGGCCCGGTCGCGGTCCGGCAGCTTGAGCAGGTTGAAGTCGGCATAAGGCACCAGCACGTATTCCGCCTGGCCGCCGGTCCAGTCGCCCATGTCGACGTAGCCGTAGGCACCGCCCGGGCGAGCCGGATTGACGGTCAGGCACACGCCGGTATGTTGCTCCTTGCAGGAGCGGCACAGACCGCACGCTACGTTGAAGGGCACTGATACCAGGTCGCCGATTTTCAGATTTTCGACGCCAGTGCCTTTTTCGATCACTTCGCCCGTGATTTCATGGCCCAGTACCAGGCCGGTTTGTGCAGTCGTGCGGCCGCGAACCATGTGTTGGTCCGAGCCACAGATATTGGTAGAAACCACGCGCAGAATGACGCCGTGTTCGATCTTGCGACCACGCGGGTCCTGCATTTTTGGATAGTCGATTTTCTGTACTTCGACCTTGCCAGCGCCGAGATACACCACACCACGATTGTCAGCCATTCTTTCACCTCGATTTTGTTGTTATGTCGCGGGGAAATGCGCTGCTTTTGTTAGGTACGAAGCAACGCACTGATTGCTCTGGGGTGTTTGCCTGGATTGATGTCGTTCATGCCGCCGCCATCGCGAGCAAGCTCACTCCTACAGTTGTTCGCGTCTACCTGTAGGAGTGAGCTTGCTCGCGATACCGCGAAGCGGTGCTTTTAAAGAACCACTGTCCTGTTGGCGTTAAGAAACACACGCCGCTCAATGTGATAACCCACTGCCCGGGCCAGCGTCAGGCCCTCAATGTCCCGGCCTTTGGCGATGAGGTCTTCGGGGTAATGACTGTGATCCACCACTTCTACCCCTTGGGCAATGATCGGACCTTCGTCCAGATCGTTGTTGATGTAATGCGCGGTCGCACCCACCAGTTTCACGCCTTTGTTGTAAGCCTGATGGTAAGGCTTGGCGCCTTTGAATCCGGGCAGCAGCGAGTGGTGAATGTTGATCGCCTTGCCGTCCAGCTTGCGGCACAGGTCCGGCGACAGCACTTGCATGTAACGGGCAAGAATCACCAGCTCGGCGCCGGAATCCTCGATCACCTGCCAGACTTTGCTTTCCTGAGCGGGCTTGTCGTTAGGGTCCAAGGGGAAATGGTAGTACGGAATCTCATGCCAGCGCGCCAGCGGTTCCAGATCCGGATGGTTGGACACCACAGCAACCACGTCCATGGACAGTTGGTTGATGCGCTGACGATAGAGCAGGTCATTCAGACAATGATCGGCCTTGGAAACCATGATCACGACTTTTGGCCGGTAGTTCGGCGCAGTCAGCTCGAAGATCATGCCAAAGGCTTGGCCGCGCTCGCTCAGCCCTGCGCGGAAGCCCTGTTCGTCAAAACCGTCTGGCTGACGGAATTCCACACGAATGAAGAAGCGGCCGGAGAGCCGGTCGTCGAACGAGTGGTGCTCAGTGACGTAGCAGCCCTGCTCGAACAAATAGCGGGTCACCGCGTCCACCGTGCCCAGCACGCTGGGGCAGTCGGCGGTCAGAATCCATGTGTCGGGGGCGCGACTCATTAATCAACTCCTGAAATCATGATTTCCCGGTAGGAGGCAACTTGTTGGCGAGACTGACGGCGCGTTGTGTCAGGTATGGCGTCTCGCGAACAAGTTCGCTCCTACCGGGGTGCGTACTCAGGCCTGAACCGTCAGGCCGTACTCGGCGCTCGCATCCTGCAACCACATCCACCAGTAATCGGAGAAGCTACGGCGGATCAGCAATTCCCAGGTTTCTTCGCCAGTACGGCGGATGACCAGTTGAGACTTGGCGAACACGGTGCCGACGGCTTTACCCACCGGGAAGTTGTCCGGGTGTACGTCGTAGCTGGTGGACTTCATCAGCACTTCGCGGACTTTCGGGCCGCTCAATTCGAGAATCGACTGACCGCCACTGACGTTGACGATAGCGATGTGCAGGCCGGTCAGTTCTGCGCGCAGCTTCTGCTCCACGGCAAACTCTTCGCCGGTCGGCACGATCAGCAGCCACTCGTCCGGGCCAAGCCACTGAATCGAGCTTTCTCCGCTGATAACCAGCGCCAATGCGCCAGGCAGTTCCATACCCAGAGCTTTGTGCACACCCGCAGCAAACGCCGGGTCGTGAGCATCGCCACGAATGGTCAGGTGACCGAGTAATTTTTTCTCGCGCAAAGTCACGCCAGGGTTGGCGCGCCCTTTACCGACCAGGCTATTGAGGTCTGCATGAAACAGCGGTGACTCGGCTTTCTCGCCGGTCGATGGCCGCTGCTGGTAAACGTTGGCTGTGGTCATAGAGCACCTGTTTTGAATTCTGTTTTGAACCTGGCCCCTGTAGGAGTGAGCTTGCTCGCGATAAAGTCGGAATGACTTTCAGATAATGGCGCATTCACCATTTCTACGGCTGCTTCGCAGCCGATCGCGAGCAAGCTCACTCCTACAGGGGGAGCACCAGCCTTAAACGTTCTGCTGCTCACCCTTCGGATCGAAGAACACCGAGGAGACAATTTCGGCTTCGATCACGCTGCCGTCCGCCTGCGGTGAGAACACCCTCTCGCCCATGCGCTGCAAGCCGCCTTTAACCACGCCCATGGCAAACGAATAGCCCAGGGAGTTGGCCGCGTAGCTGGAAGTTACGTGACCGACCATGGTCATTGGGATCGACTGTTTCGGGTCGAACACCAGTTGCGCACCTTCCGGCAGCCATTTGGCTGGATCAACCGGCTTGAGGCCCACCAGTTGCTTGCGTTGTTCACGCACGCAGTCTTCACGGTTCATGCCGCGCTGGCCGATCCACGAAAACGGTTTGGTGCGGCCTACACACCAGCCCATGTTCAGGTCGTCCGGGGTCATCGAGCCGTCAGTGTCCTGACCGACGATGATGAAACCCTTTTCGGCCCGCAGCACGTGCATGGTTTCGGTGCCGTACGGCGTCAGGTTGTACTGCTTGCCAGCTTCGATGATCTTTTCCAGGACACCCATGGCGTAGTCAGCCTGGATGTTGACCTCGTAAGACAGCTCACCGGTAAACGAAATACGGAACACTCGCGCTGGAACACCGCCGACCAGACCTTCTTTCCAGGTCATGAACGGGAACGCCTCACGGTCCAGATCGATGTCGGTCACTTCGCTGAGCAGCTTGCGGCTGTTCGGGCCAGACAGGGTCAGGGTCGCGTAATGGTCAGTCACGGAGGTGAAGTACACCTTCAGGTCAGGCCATTCAGTCTGCTGGTAAATTTCCAGCCATTGCAGCACGCGTGCCGCGCCGCCCGTGGTGGTGGTCATGATGAAATGGTTGTCGGCGACGCAGGCAGTAACCCCGTCGTCGAAGACCATGCCGTCTTCTTTACACATCAGGCCGTAGCGCGCCTTGCCGACATCGAGCTTGGTCCACGCATTGGTGTAGATGCGGTTGAGGAACTCACGGGCATCCGGGCCTTGAATGTCGATCTTGCCGAGTGTTGACGCGTCCAGCAGGCCAACGCTTGCGCGCACGGCTTTGCATTCACGGGCCACGGCAGCATGAATATCTTCACCAGCTTTCGGGAAGTACCAAGGGCGTTTCCACTGACCGACGTCTTCGAACTCGGCACCGTTCTTCACGTGCCAGGCGTGCAGGGCGGTGAAACGTACCGGCTCGAAGATATGCCCGCAGTGACGACCGGCTACTGCGCCGAAGGTCACCGGCGTGTAGTTCGGGCGGAACATGGTGGTGCCCATTTCCGGGATGGTCACGTTCAGCGACCGTGCAGCGATGGCCAGGCCGTTGACGTTACCCAGTTTGCCTTGATCGGTGCCGAAACCCAGTGCGGTGTAGCGTTTGACGTGTTCCACCGACTCGAAGCCTTCACGGGTCGCCAGCTCGATAGCCGCCGCAGTGACATCGTTCTGCAGGTCGACGAATTGCTTCGGCGCACGGGCAGTGGGTTTGTCGTGAGGCACCTGGAACAGGGCCAGCGTTGGCTCTTCAGCGCGGCTCAGGGCTTTCGGCAGAACGCCTTCGACGACTTTGAACCCGGCTTCGCTGGCCGCGCGCACACCACCCTCGAAACCATCAGCCAGCGTGTCGCCCAGCGCGTAGACGCCATTCACGCCGCCGACGCAAACGCGCTTCTGCGGCGCTTCGCCCGGTACGAAACCGAGAATGTCTTCACGCCAGACGGGTTTGCCGCCCAAGTGCGACGCGAGGTGGACGATAGGGCTGTAGCCGCCGGAGCTGGCGACCAGATCGCATTCGAGCCATTCGCCGGGGCTTGTTACTCGATGGGCCCTGACATCAATGGCGGCCACACGAGCAGCGGTGACGTGCTTGCTGCCACGGGCTTCAATCACCGCACTGCCGGTCAGGATGCGAATGCCTTTGGCGCGAGCTTCTTCAACCAGTGCGCCACGTGGGTTGTGACGTGCATCGGCAATCGCCACTACTTGCAGGCTGGCGTCGAGCCAATCCAGCGCGACGCGGTAGGCGTGGTCGTTGTTGGTCGACAACACCAGTTTCTTGCCCGGTGCCACGCCATAACGGCGCACATAAGTGGAAACGGCACCGGCCAGCATGTTACCCGGCACGTCGTTGTTGCCGTAGACCAATGGGCGTTCGTGAGTGCCGGTGGCCAGCACTACACGCTTGGCACGAACCCGATGCATGCGCTGACGCACCTGACCGATAGGCGCACGATCACCGAGGTGGTCGGTGAGACGCTCGTGAATGGTCAGGAAGTTATGGTCGTGGTAACCGTTGACCGTAGCGCGTGGGAGCAACACAACGTTCTTCAAGCCTTTCAGCTCGGCAATAACGGTCGCGACCCATTCAGCAGCCGGTTTGCCATCCAGGCTTTCGCGGCTGTCCAGCAGACTGCCGCCGAACTCTTCCTGCTCATCGGCCAGAATCACCCGGGCACCGCTGCGAGCGGCCGCCAGAGCAGCGGCCAGACCTGCGGGGCCACCACCGACGATCAGCACGTCGCAGTGCTGGTTCATGGCGTCGTAAGTGTCCGGGTCGTTTTCAGTCGGCGAACGACCGAGGCCGGCGGCCTTGCGGATGTACTTTTCGTACGTCATCCAGAACGACTGCGGGTACATAAAGGTTTTGTAGTAGAAGCCCGGCGGCATCAGCTTGCCGCCTACTTTGCCAAGAATCCCCATCACGTCGTTGTTCACGCTCGGCCAGCCGTTGGTGCTGGTCGCGACCAGACCCGAATACAACGCCTGTTGCGTGGCGCGCACGTTCGGGATCTGGGTCGCTTCGGTAGCGCCAATCTGCAGTACCGCGTTCGGCTCTTCAGATCCTGCCGCGAAGATGCCGCGAGGGCGGGAATACTTGAAGCTGCGGCCAATCACATCAACCCCGTTGGCCAGCAGGGCTGCGGCGAGCGTGTCGCCCTCAAAGCCTTGATAGGTCTGACCGTTGAAGTTGAAGTTCAGCACTTTGCTGCGGTCGATGCGGCCGCCATTGGGCAGTCGGTTGGTCTGGCTCATACCTGGTCTCCCTCGCCGCTGGCTGTCTTCTCAAACGCAGGGTTTCTGAACTGCGGTTTGGTGCCAATCGGGTAGGTTTCGAGAATTTCGTAAGTCACGGTGTCGCGGGTCGCGTTGAAGTACTGACGGCAGCCAGCGGCATGGATCCACAGTTCGTGATGCAGCCCGCGAGGGTTATCGCGGAAGAACATGTAGTCGCCCCATTGCTCGTCGGTGCAGGCCGCCGGGTCCAGTGGACGCGGGATGTGTGCCTGGCCAGACGCGTGGAATTCCTCTTCAGAGCGCAGTTCGCCACAGTGAGGACAGAAGATGTGCAGCATGGGTGAATCTCCTGTTAGTGAGCGACAGCGGCAGCGCCGTGTTCGTCAATGAGTGCACCGTTGTGGAAACGGTCGATGGAGAAAGGTTTGGCCAATGGATGCATTTCACCTTTAGCCAGACTTGCCGCAAACACGTTGCCCGAGCCCGGTGTGGCCTTGAAGCCACCGGTGCCCCAACCGCAGTTGAAGAACATGTTCGGCACGGGGGTCTTGGAAATGATCGGGCAGGCGTCCGGCGTGGTGTCGACGATGCCGCCCCACTGACGGTTCATGCGCACGCGGGACAACACCGGGAACATCTCGACGATGGCCTGAATCGTGTGTTCGATCACCGGGTAGGAACCGCGCTGACCGTAGCCCACCCAGCCGTCGATACCGGCACCGATCACCAGATCGCCCTTGTCGGACTGGCTGATGTAACCGTGTACCGCATTGGACATGATCACGCTGTCGATAATCGGCTTGATCGGCTCGGACACCAGCGCTTGTAGCGGGTGAGATTCAATCGGCAGACGGAAGCCAGCCAGTTTCGCCATGTGCCCGGAGTTACCGGCCGTGACCACACCGACGCGCTTGGCGCCGATGAAACCTTTATTGGTTTCGACACCGATGCACACGCCGTTTTCTTTGCGGAAGCCGGTCACTTCGGTCTGCTGGATCAGGTCAACGCCCAAGGCGTCAGCGGCACGGGCGAAACCCCAGGCCACGGCATCGTGACGGGCTACGCCGCCGCGACGTTGCACGGTGGCGCCGATGATTGGGTAGCGGGTGTTTTTCGAGCAATCCAGATACGGGATTTCTTCCGCCACCTGTTTGCCGTTGAGCAGTTCGCCGTCTACGCCGTTGAGGCGGTTGGCGCTGACCCGGCGCTCGGAGTCACGCATGTCCTGCAGCGTGTGGCACAAGTTGTAAACGCCACGCTGGGAGAACATCACGTTGTAGTTCAGGTCCTGAGACAGGCCTTCCCACAGTTTCATCGCGTGTTCGTAAAGATGAGCTGACTCATCCCACAAATAGTTGGAGCGCACGATGGTCGTGTTGCGCGCCGTGTTGCCACCGCCCAGCCAGCCCTTTTCGACCACGGCCACGTTGGTGATGCCGTGCTCTTTGGCCAAGTAATAAGCCGTCGCCAGACCGTGCCCCCCGCCGCCGACAATAACCACGTCGTAGACTTTTTTCGGGGTTGGCGTGCGCCACATGCGCTGCCAGTTTTCGTGGTGGCTGAGGGAGTGTTTGAAGAGGCCGAAGCCTGAGTAATGCTGCATGAATAACTACTCCTGACTCAGCTATAAACCGGGAAATCGGAACACAGGGCTGCAACCTGACTGGCGACATTGGCTTCGACGTCGGCATCGCCGAGGTTGTCGAGGATGTCGCAGATCCAGCCGGCCAGCGTGATGCATTGGGTGACTTTGAAGCCGCGAGTGGTAACTGCCGGGGTGCCAATACGCAGGCCCGAAGTCACGAATGGGGATTGCGGGTCGTTCGGCACCGAGTTCTTGTTGACGGTGATGTGCGCACGACCCAGTGCGGCGTCGGCGTCTTTGCCGGTCAGGCCCTGACGGATCAGGCTGACCAGGAACAGGTGGTTATCGGTGCCGCCGGAGACCACGTCAAAGCCACGGTCGATGAACACTTGCGCCATGGCCTGTGCGTTATCGATCACTTGCTGTTGATACGCCTTGAATTCCGGTTCCATGGCTTCCTTGAAGCACACCGCCTTGGCGGCGATCACGTGCATCAACGGGCCGCCTTGGCCGCCAGGGAACACTGCGGAATTGAGCTTTTTCTCGATCTCTTCGTTGGCCTTGGCAAGAATCAAACCACCCCGCGGGCCGCGCAGGGTTTTATGAGTGGTGGTAGTCACCACGTCGGCGTACGGCAGCGGGTTCGGGTACAGACCGGCAGCGACCAGTCCGGCAACGTGGGCCATGTCGACAAACAGGTAAGCGCCGACCTTGTCAGCGATGGCCCGGAAGCGCGGGAAGTCGAGGGTTTTCGAATAGGCCGAGAAACCGGCGATGATCATTTTTGGCTGGGATTCAACGGCGATGCGCTCGACTTCGTCGTAATCGATCAGGCCGGTATTGGTGTCGATGCCGTACTGGACCGCGTTGTAGAGCTTGCCGGAGAAGCTGACTTTGGCGCCGTGGGTCAAGTGACCACCGTGGGCCAGACTCATGCCCAATACGGTGTCACCCGCTTGCAGCAATGCCAGATAAACCGCGGCGTTGGCCGAGCTGCCGGAGTGCGGCTGCACGTTGGCGTAATCAGCGCCGAACAATTGCTTGGCGCGTTCGATGGCGAGCACTTCAACTTTATCCACATGCTCGCAACCGCCGTAATAGCGCTTGCCCGGATACCCTTCGGCGTATTTGTTGGTCAGGCCGCTGCCCTGGGCTTCCATCACGCGCTGGCTGGTGTAGTTCTCCGAGGCGATCAGCTCGATGTGATCTTCCTGACGCTGCTCTTCGGCATTCATCGCGGCCAGCAGTGCATCGTCATAGCCTTGGATTTGGTCGTTCTTGCTGAACATCGCGGTTCTCCCAGCGGCGGCGTCGCGCCTGACTTATCGGTAGAGCCGCAGCATCTAAGCAGGGCCCTTTGACAGCGATACTAGGGCCGGACCGAGGACGCCAAATGCCTGCGCACGCCACACAAAGGTGCGTTTACGACATGGCATCCTGGGGAAGAGTAAATAGAGTGATAAGGGCTTGAATCTGTAGGAGCGTAGCTTGCTCGCGATTGACCGCGAAGCGGTCACAAATTGGCTGGTTGCGGTGTGTCAGGATAAATGTGGATACTGATTTACGACTGCTTCGCAGCCGATCGCGAGCAAGGTGGAGCGCCACCCCGGTCACTCCTACAGAGCCGCTGTTCACAAACAAAAATCCCCCGGGGATGCCGGGGGATTTTATGCCGCTAATGTCGCAATCAGACCACTGCTTTTGCGGGCAACTGTCCATCCGCCCGGAACATGCCGCGAATACCACGCACGGCCTGGCGAATCCGGTCCTGATTCTCGATCAGCGCGAAGCGCACATGATCGTCGCCGTATTCACCAAAACCGACACCCGGTGACACGCAAACCTTGGCTTCAGCCAGCAGCTTTTTGGCGAACTCCAATGAGCCCATATGTGCGTAGGCGGGCGGAATCTTGGCCCAGACGTACATCGACGCTTTCGGGTTTTCCACCATCCAGCCCAGTTCGTGAAGGCCTTTGACCAACACGTTGCGGCGTTGGCGATACTGCTCGGCAATATCGAGCACGCATTGTTGATCGCCTTCCAGTGCAGCAATGGCCGCAACCTGCAGCGGGGTGAACGTGCCGTAGTCGTGGTAGCTCTTGATCCGTGCCAGGGCGTTGACCAGCTCCGGATTGCCGACCATGAAGCCGATCCGCCAGCCCGCCATGTTGTAGCTTTTGGACAGGGTGAAAAACTCGACCGCGATGTCTTTGGCGCCCGGCACCTGCATGATCGACGGGGCTTTCCAGCCGTCGTAGACGATGTCGGCGTAGGCCAGATCGTGAACCACGAGAACGTCGTACTGTTTGGCTAGCGCAACCACGCGTTCGAAGAAGTCCAGCTCCACGCACTGCGCTGTCGGGTTGGACGGGAAACCGAGGATCATCATTTTCGGTTTCGGGATCGAGCCGCGAATGGCTTTTTCCAGCTCGGCGAAGAAGTCCACACCCGGGATCAGTGGCACCGAACGCACTTGAGCGCCAGCAATCACGGCACCGTAGATGTGAATCGGATAGCTCGGGTTTGGCACCAGCACCGTGTCGCCCTGATCGAGGGTGGCGAGCATCAAGTGCGCCAGACCTTCCTTCGAGCCAATGGTGACGATGGCTTCTTCTTCCGGATCGATATCGACGTCGTAGCGTTTTTTGTACCAGTTGGAAATCGCCCGACGCAGACGCGGAATGCCACGCGAAGTCGAGTAGCCGTGAGTGTCTTCACGCTGGGCAACGGTAACGAGTTTTTCGACGATGTGCGGTGGGGTTGGCCCGTCGGGGTTGCCCATGCTCAAGTCGATGATGTCTTCACCACGACGGCGAGCGGCCATTTTCAGCTCGGCGGTGATATTAAAGACGTACGGGGGGAGTCGATCGATGCGCGCAAAACGGCGCGGCGAAGGTAAGTCTGCCATGGAGGCCTCAGATACGTAAGCGCCCGGAACCGTCCGAGCGACGTTGGCCACTGCGGTGGCCAGCGCAGAAGATAAAGGCGCTGGTGGCGTTTTGTCTACCGGGATTTTCAGCCCACCCCATTCCCTGTAGGAGTGAGCTTGCTCGCGATTCGCTGTGTCATTCAGGCAATTATCATCTGACTAGACGCCATCGCGAGCAAGCTCACTCCTACAGGGGGGCGGGCGTGATCCATGTCGCCAATATTTCCCGCAATCCCAACAGCACCAGAAAGTGCACCGGATAAATCGCGTAGGCCCAGCGCCGCATCGGTTTGACTGGGAAGCTCAAACGACGGCGCAACAGGGCCAGCCCGAGCATGGGCGCGATCAGGCAGGCAACTAGCGAGCCAATCGAGATCGGATCGCCCCACGCTGCGCCCGCGAACATTTGCGGCCAGGCGTTGCCCGCCACGCAAATCACGCCCGGCAACAACGCGAACCAGAGCGGCCGATGCAGCACCAGCAGCAGTGCCAACGGCAGCAGCGTGCCAAAGAAACCAAACATCAGGTATTTGTGAAAAAGTGCGGCTATCAGCAGCGAACCCAGTGCCATCAATCGCGTTGCAGGCAATCGGTGTCGCCAGCCCTGGGCGATCAGCAGGCCGAGAACCAGCGTCGGCAAGACGTTCAGCGTGTGGACTTCATCCGCCATGTACAGCCGATAGGGGAGCTCGGCCAGTACAGCAAAAAAGAGCATCCAGCCCAGATAACGCCACTGCACTTTGGGGTCAGGAAACAGCGCGGACTTGCGCCCCAGATTTGCCGCGATCGCCAGGCAAAACCAAGGGAAGGCGAACCGTCCAGGCACGTACAGCACATCTATCGACCAACCGACATAGCGCAAATGGTCGAGTACCATGGCCAGCATCGCCAGCCACTTGAGCAAGTCCAGCGCCTTGTCGCGTCCGGGGAGGTAAGGCGGGTTCGACAGGTCCATATCTCTCCGGGAATAGGGGGGCGTTGGAGCGAGGCTTGCCCGCGAATCAGGCACCTCGATACAGCAGATACACCGCATTATCGTTCTTCGCGGGCAAGCCTCGCTCCAACGGTTTTGCTGCGATGCGATCTTCGCTACAGTGCGCAGCATAATCAATGACAAGGATTCGGCCATGACCGATAAAAGCCAGCAGTTTGCCAGTGATAACTATTCGGGCATTTGCCCTGAAGCCTGGGCTGCGATGGAACAGGCTAATCACGGCCATCAGCGCGCGTACGGCGATGACGAATGGACCGCGCGCGCCTCTGATCAATTCCGTAAATTATTTGAAACCGATTGCGAAGTGTTTTTTGCCTTCAACGGTACGGCCGCCAACTCCCTGGCGCTGTCGTCGCTGTGCCAGAGCTATCACAGCGTTATCTGTTCGGAAACGGCCCACGTAGAAACTGACGAATGCGGCGCTCCGGAGTTTTTCTCCAACGGCTCCAAGCTACTCACCGCACGCAGTGAACAGGGCAAACTGACGCCTGAGTCGATCCGCGAAGTGGCGCTCAAACGTCAGGATATTCACTACCCTAAACCTCGTGTTGTGACCCTGACCCAAGCCACCGAAGTCGGCAGTGTTTACCAGCCAGAAGAACTCAAGGCGATCAGCGCAACCTGCAAAGAGTTGAATCTGAATCTGCACATGGACGGCGCGCGGTTCGCTAATGCCTGTGCTTTTCTGGGGTGTTCTCCGGCAGAGCTGACCTGGAAGTCGGGCGTTGACGTGCTGTGCTTTGGTGGCACCAAGAACGGCATGGCGGTGGGCGAGGCGATTCTGTTCTTCAACCATAAGCTGGCTGAAGATTTTGACTACCGCTGCAAGCAGGCCGGGCAACTGGCGTCGAAGATGCGCTTCCTGTCAGCCCCTTGGGTTGGGTTGCTGGAAGGTGATGCCTGGCTCAAACACGCCAATCATGCCAACCATTGCGCGCAACTGCTGGCGTCGCTGGTTCAGGACATCCCGGGCGTTGAACTGATGTTCCCGGTGCAGGCCAATGGTGTGTTCCTGCAATTGTCAGAACCTGCCATCGCAGCACTGACGGCTAAAGGCTGGCGCTTCTATACCTTCATCGGCAACGGCGGTGCACGCTTCATGTGCTCGTGGGACACCGAGGAAGAGCGCGTGCGCGAGCTGGCGGCGGATATCCGGTTGGTGATGGGGGCTTAAATCGCGATGCAATTCCGGTAGGAGCCAACTTGTTGGCGAGGCTGGCGATACGGTGTGTCAGCTGCGCCGCCTCGCGAACAAGTTCGCTCCTACCTGTGTATTCGAATCAGTTCTGCGCAATCGTCCTGGAAATCGCATCCACCGTTGCATCGACCTGCTCCCGGCAGCGGTCTAGTTCCAGCTGGTGCTGCTGCTTGAGTTCGATTTGCTGCGAGCACAGGTTCAAGGCCGCCAGTACCAGCAAGCGGTCGCCGATCAGGGTCGGGTATTTGCGTTTGGTATCGGCCAGCGATGCGCGGAGCAATGCGGTGGCTTGCTGCAAGGTTTGCTCTTCACCGGCAGGCGCTTTGATCGAATAGTCGTTGCCGAGAATCGAAACGACTGTCACCCCGTTTCTGTCAGTGCTCATGCGCTGACTGCGCTTGCGCTGGTCGCACGGTCAACAAGGGCTTGAATGCGCGCAGCAGTGGCGCCTTGTTTCTCTTCCTGCTCCATCAGGCTCAGTTGCAGACTGTCGTTGTCATCCCTGGCTTGGGCCAGCTCTGTGCTGAGCTGAGTGTTCGTGTTCTGCAACTGCTGGTTCTGTTGCACCAGGTCAGTGACAAGTTGTTCCAACTGGCTAAGGGATGCTTCCAACATTTTGATTTCTCAAGCAAATTTCAACGGGCGCACACCTTAAAGAAAAGTCACTGCGCATACCAGTTAAGCCACTTAAATAACGGCGTTTTGGCGCGCTGGCGTCCTCCCTGAAGGCAAGTGCATAAACAGGCCCTGTTGACTGTGATTTGACGATCTGGTTCCTGCTGCTCGTCAGTCCGGCTCGACCGAGGAAACAGATGGCCTCCGATATTCCGGAATTTTCAGACCAAAGCCCCGTAAACGTTACCTTTCAATGACTTGCATGGCATTACGCCGCATTTCAAAAAGACTGCGACTTTCTGCCGCGTCTCAATTTGAGATCGCTCACCTCAAGACTTCCGCCCATCGACCGATAGGCATGGAATCGCAAGCGCTTTAAATCTCCTATTCGCAGGGAATGCTCCTCCTTTTCTGGAAAAAAACATGTCATTACGAAAAATGAACATCGCTCCGCGCGCGTTCCTCGGGTTTGCCTTGATCGGCACGCTGATGCTTATCCTTGGCGTATTTGCGTTGACACAGATGAGCAAGATCCGCACCGCGGGTGACCAGGTTGCGCAGAACAGCGTGCCCAGCATTCAGAGCCTGAACGGGCTGACTGTGGCGGGTATTCGTATGCGGGTTCTGTCCTATCGCTTGCTGACCAATCGCGAACAGGACGTTCAGGACAAGACCATCGAATTGTTCGCCGTGCGCAACAAACAGATCAGCGATGCCCAGGCGGTTTATGAAAAACTGATCGAGTCCCCGGAGGAGAAAGCAGCCTACAACGAGTTTGTGCAGTTGTTGGGCGAGTACCGCCAAATCGAAGCGCGCGTCATCGCCTTGAGCCGTGCAGGCAAGGTCGATGAGATGGCCAGGCTGCTCAATGCGGAGTCAGCATCCAACTCCGACAAGATGAATGTGGTCCTGGCCAGGCTGGCCGACCTCAACACCAAGCAATTGACTAACACCAATCAGGCGGCTGCCGACGAATATTCGTCAGCGTTCAATCTGGTCGTCGGCCTGCTGATCGTCGCCACCGTCCTGACCATGCTGTTCGCCTGGTTGCTGACCAAGAGCATTACCCTGCCGATCAGTTCTGCGCTTGAAGCGGCAGAGACCATCGCCGAGGGCAATCTGACTCGTCCGATCAAAGTCGATGGCACAGACGAAGCCGGTCGTTTGCTGGCTGCCATGCAGAAAATGCAGGAAAAGCTGCGTGACACATTGACCCGCATTTCCGGTTCCGCCACCCAGCTAGCCTCTGCTGCTGAAGAGCTGAACGCGGTCACCGACGAGAGCGCTCGTGGGCTCTCGAAACAGAACAACGAAATTGAACAAGCCGCCACGGCTGTCAACGAGATGACCAGCGCCGTGGAAGAAGTGGCGCGTAACGCGGTCAGTACTTCCGAAGCCTCGAAAAACGCCACTGCGTCGGCGGGCGACGGTCGTGATCTGGTTCAGGAAACAGTGAATGCCATCGAGCGCATGAGCGGTGATGTGCAAAGCACTGCGGACCTGATCGGTAATCTGGCTGAGGAGTCCCGTGACATCGGCAAAGTGCTTGATGTGATTCGCGGTCTCGCCGACCAGACCAACCTGCTGGCCCTTAACGCCGCCATTGAAGCTGCGCGTGCGGGTGAAGCAGGCCGTGGCTTTGCTGTGGTGGCTGACGAAGTGCGTGCTCTGGCGCATCGCACTCAGCAGTCGACCAGCGAAATCGAGCGCATGATCGGCAGCATTCAAGGTGGCACTGAGCAGGCTGTCAGCTCAATGCGCAACAGTACCGAGCGTGCCGAATCGACCCTGAACATCGCCAAAGGCGCAGGCCTGGCGCTGGACACCATCAACACCGCCGTGGTCGAAATCAACGAGCGCAACCTGGTGATCGCCAGTGCCGCGGAAGAGCAGGCTCAAGTTGCTCGTGAAGTGGACCGCAACCTGGTCAACATCCGCGACCTGTCGGCCCAGTCTTCCGACGGTGCAGCACAGACCAGCGCTGCAAGTGGTGAGCTGACGCGTCTGGCGGTTGACCTGAACAGCATGGTTTCAAGGTTTAGTTTGTAACAAGCTTTGAGTTCGTTGGAGCGCCTCCCGCTCGCTCCAACTTAACCACGTACTCCGGTAGGAGCGAACTTGTTCGCGAGATGTTTGTAAGGACGATGAATAATTCGCCTGCCGAGCCGCCTCGCGAACAAGTTCGCTCCTACCGGTATCAATCGCCCAGCGATCAATACTCGATCCGCACATCCCCCTTCGGAATGCTGCAGCACGACAGGATGTAGCCTTCGGCTTCGTCTTCTTCGGTGATCCCGCCGTTGTGCTCCATTTCTACTTCGCCGCTGAGCTTCATTACCTTGCAGGTCCCGCAGATGCCCATACCGCACGCTTTGGGGATCATCAGGCCGAGCTTGGCGGCGGCGGCGTGAACGGTTTCGCCCGGTGCCACGCGGATGCTCTTGCCGGTGTCGGTGAATTCCACCTGGTGCAGATCCGAGGCATCGACTTCCGGTGCTTCAGCAGCGATTTCGGCTTGTTCCACAGCATCGGCACGGGCTTCGGGAGGTGTCGCGCCGAACGATTCCTCATGGTATTGCGCCATGTTGAAACCGTTGGCTTCCAGCAGGCGTTTGACGGCCGTCATGTACGGTGTAGGGCCGCAGCAGAACACCTCGCGCTCCATGAAGTCCGGTGCCATCAACTCAAGCATCTTCTGATTCAGATACCCGCGATAACCCGCCCAGGGTTCGCCAAGGCCGTGCTTCTCGCAGATCAGGTGCAGGCTGAAGTTGTCGATCCGCGACGCCATGTGCTCCAGCTCGCGGTGATAAATGATGTCTTTTGGCGAGCGGGCGCTGTGCACGAACACCATATCGACGTTGGCGTTGGTGTCGTAGAACCAGCGTGCCATGGACATCACCGGCGTGATGCCGACGCCGCCACTCAGGTAGAGGATTTTCGGGTTCGGGAAGTCAATGGCATTGAACAGCCCGACCGGACCGTGGACCGCCAGCTCCTGACCTTCATGCAGCGTGTCATGGAGATAGTTGGAAACCTTACCGCCTGGCACACGCTTGATCGTCACCGAGAAGCTGTAAGGCACCGAAGGCGAGCTGGAAATGGTGTACGAGCGCATCACCGGCACGCCTTCGATTTCAAGCTCCAGGGTCACGAACTGGCCGGGCTTGAAAAAGAACATGATTGGCTGATCGGCCATGAAGCAAAAGGTGCGCACATCCCAGGTTTCCTGAATAACCTTGACGACGCGCACCAGGTGACGGCCATTGGCCCATGTCTGGGTATTTACCGGGCTCAGGAAGCTTTGGGACATGCTGAATCTCCAACGGCCGACGACCGGCCTCATGATGCGAATTCTGCGTAAGGCGCAGACCACCCACTTACCTGCCAGCGACATCGGCGTACTTATCGCGACCAGCCCCTGATTACCTGCATTAGCGCGTCGGGAACGGATTCGGCCATGTCGCCCATGGATAAGGTCAAGTCTGCGCCGGACTCCACACTCGCCACTAAATGTTTATCGAAAAGCATGAGCAGCAAAACAATCGCTGCCTTGCGTGCCAAACGCCACAAAGAACCGTATTAGCCACATTCGCCGACCGTAAACCGTATGGTCATGAGGACTTCAAACGATGGACGTCACCGCAACCTTGAGCTTGGGCGATCCGCTGGAACCGGCACGTAAGGCCACTGCCGAGATGCTGCAGAATCGCGAACGCACCTATTCGCTGCCGCAGCCTTTCTACAGTGATGAGCGGTTGTTTGAAATCGACATGCAGGAGATCTTCCATAAAGAGTGGCTGATCGCAGGCATGACCGCCGAGATTCCGGCCAAGGGTAACTACCTGACGCTGCAGATCGGCAAGAATCCCGTGGTTGTCGTGCGTGGCCCGGATGGCGCTGTTAACGCTTTTCATAACGTTTGCCGTCATCGCGGCTCGCGCCTGTGCACCAAGGAAAAAGGCAAAGTCGCCAAGCTGGTTTGCCCTTACCACCAGTGGACGTACGAGCTCGATGGTCGCCTGTTGTACGCGGGCAGCGAGATGGGCGACGACTTCGACATGAAGAACTTCAGCCTCAAGCCGATCAACGTGAAAACCGCGGGCGGCTACATCTTTATCAGTCTCGCGGAAAACCCGCCTGCCATCGACGAGTTCCTGCAGACCCTCAAGCACTACATGGAACCGTACGACATGGAAAACACCAAGGTGGCGGTGCAGACCACCTTGATGGAAAAAGCCAACTGGAAGCTGGTGCTGGAAAACAACCGCGAGTGCTACCACTGCAGCGGCTCACACCCGGAATTGCTCAATACGTTGCTGGAATGGGATGACGTAACAGATCCGCGTGCCACGCAGTCGTTCAAGGACCACGTCGCCGAATCTGCTGCGGCCTGGGAGGCTGAAAAGATCCCGTTCGCTCACGCCGCTTTTGGCTTGCGCAACCGTATCGTGCGCATGCCGCTGCTCAAGGGCACGGTGTCCATGACCATGGACGGCAAACAGGGCTGCAAGAAACTCATGGGCCGGATCACCAACCCGGACCTGGGCTCGATGCGCATCCTGCACCTGCCGCATTCCTGGAACCACTGCATGGGCGATCACATCATCGTGTTCACGGTGTGGCCGATCAGCGCTCAGGAAACCATGGTTACCACCAAATGGCTGGTACACAAGGATGCCGTTGAAGGTGTGGACTACGATGTTGCTCGCCTGCGCGAAGTCTGGGACGCGACCAACGATCAGGACCGCCGTCTGGCTGAAGAAAACCAGCGCGGGATCAACTCCGACGCCTATCAGCCAGGTCCTTACTCGAAAACCTACGAGTTTGGCGTGGTCAACTTCATCGACTGGTATAGCGCCCGCGTGCTTGAAAACCTGGGAGCCGAGCCTGCACCGTATCTGAAGGGCGTGGCGGTTAATCACGAGTGATCCATTAGAAACCTGTAGAAGCGCGCTTGCCCGCGATTTGGTCTGCCGGTCGATGAATATATCGCCTGTGCTGACGCAATCGCGGGCAAGCGCGCTCATGCAGGGTTGTAAGTGATCAAAATTTGATCAGATCCTGGCGAGCCTAACCGGGCCGCGCATTCCCTGCTTCAGCAAACATCTTATCCACAAGGCCACCCACAGCAATTGTGGGAAAGTCGATTGTTCACCCTGTAAAAAACCAATAAAAACCGTGACTTATTCAGAATGGCAGTTTATTGCGGTTACTGATCAATAATTGATCATTTCTTTGTGGGCCATGTAATATAAGGCCTGTAGCCGAACACAAACACCTTATCCACAGATGCGCCAACAGACTTTGGGGGCAACTCTGGAGATATCGCCTATGATCTGTGGAAAACTGCTGAAAGCCGCGTCTTTCAAGGTTGACAGAAGCGGATTCCAGCTTTTTTGCAGTAATTGATCGCTTTTTGATCATTTGCTTGCAGGCCTTTATATACATGGCCTGTAGAGGTAAGCAAACAACTTGTCCACAGAAGCGCCAACAGACTTTGTGGGTAGTTGTGGATGAATGAGTTACTCAGTGGATGCTTTATCCACAATGAAAAACCAATAAAAACCGTGGGATACGCTGGTTGTTTTTTGATCGGCTGGTTGGAGGCCCCGGTTTGTATGGGACTTAGGGTTAAGCGAACATGTTATCCACAGAGCCGCTAACAGCCTATGTGCACAAGTTTTATAGTTGGCACTATGCGACACCCTGTTGGAGCGAGGCTTGCCCGCGAAGAACGATGACACGGTAGACCTGATAAACCGGGGCGCCGGCATTCGCGGGCAAGCCACGCTCCCACGGATCACTAAGCCCGTCGGAACGGGTATTAAAACGAATGACTCTGCTGCCGCCGACGCCATTGGCTCAGGCTCTGGTCGAGGCGGGCGGGGCTTGACGCTCACAGGTTTGAATATCCCCGGTAGGAGCGAACTTGTTCGCGAAGAGATGGTGCGGGCTATAAATATTCATCGTCTGTAGAAGTGCTCGCGAACAAGTTCGCTCCTACCGTTCTGCTCAGTGCCTTTAAAACGAATGACTCTGCTGCCGCCGACGCCATTGGCTCAGGCTCTGGTCGAGGCGGGCGGGGCTGTCGATCTGTTGGCGGCGGGCGTGGCTGAACAGGATGAGCGCCAGCTCTGCCGTTACCAATGCATCGGCGCTGGCGTGGTGGCGCTCTTCTGCATGCAGCCCGAAGAATTGCGTCCAGTCATCAAGCCCGGCCTTGCGGAAGCCAGCCTGTGGAAAAAGCATCGGTGCTATGTCCGCCACATCAAGGAAGTGATGCTCCAGTCGGTAGTCCAGGTTTTCTTTCAGGGCCCGGCTGAGCATGTGCTGATCAAAAGGCGCATGAAACGCCAGTAGTGGGCTTTCACCCACGAACTCCATGAAATCCAGCAGGGCCTGTACAGGCTCGCTACCCGCCGCAATGGCGCTGGGGGCCAGGCCGTGGATCAATACGGCGGGGCTGACTTTATGGTTGGGACACAGCAACGTTCGCTCGAACTGCTGGCTCAGGTCGATGGCGCCGTCTTCGATGACGACGGCACCAATGGATAGCACCTGATCACGGTTCAGGTTCAGGCCGCTGGTTTCCAGATCGACCACGACCCAGCGTTGCTGCCGCAGCGGGTGTTCGCTAAGGGGCGCTGCCGAAGCGAGGTTGGCCAGGCGTTGTTGATCGCGTTTTTCCAGTGTTGCTCTGGGAGGACGAGGTCGTAGCCACTGAAACAGGTTCATGCCGGATAACAGACTCATAATTGGTAACGCAGCGTCAGACTGGTTTGCAGGCGTTGTGCCTGGCGCAGTGATTCACGCAGAATCCGCCGATCCAGATGGTTGAGGGTGTCTGGGTCGATACGGTTGGACCAAGGCAGGTTTTGTCTGCTTTGCAGTTGATGCTGCTGCATGCGGGTTTGTTGAATGAAGTGATAGGCCTCTTCATAGGCTGCACCGTCCTGCGGGTCGATGACTTCGTTCTCGACCAGTTTGCGCAACCGTTCGAGCGTGTTGTTCACGCCAATGCCATTGGCCAGCGCCAGCACGCGCGCACCATCGACGAAGGGGGTCAGGCCCTGAGTCTTGAGGTCCAGGGTGTCCTTGTCGCTGCCTTTGCGGGCTAATACGAAGTCCTTGAAGCGTCCCACCGGCGGGCGCTGCCTTAACGCATTCTCCGCCAGCATGCGCTGGAACAGGCGGTTGTCAGCGACCTGGTCGAGGATCTGTTGGCGCAATTGCTCGCCGCCGCTTTCTTCGCCCCACACCACGCGCAGGTCAAAATAGATGCTGGAGTTGAGCAGGTTCTCGGGAGTTGCGTCGCGAATGAACGCGGCAAAGCGTCGAGACCATTCAGCTCTGGACAGGCACAGCTGCGGATTGCTGGCCATGATGTTGCCTTTGCACAACGTGAATCCGCACAGGGCCAGGTTCTGGTTGATGCGCTCGGCAATCGGCAGCAGTAGACCGCGAATATGCTCTGCTTCAGCGGCGTCCTTGGCATCGAACAAGATGCCGTTGTCCTGATCGGTATGCAGCGTCTGCTCGCGACGGCCCTCGCTGCCGAAACACAGCCAACTGAAGGGTATGCCAGGGTCGCCACGCTCTTGCAGCGTCAGCTCGATCACACGGCATACGGTGTGGTCGTTGAGCAGGGTGATGATCTGAGTGATCTGGGTCGACGATGCGCCATGGGCCAGCATGCGGTCGACCAGTTGCACGATATCGCCGCGCAAATTGCACAGGCTGTCGATGCGCGGTGCCGTGCGAATGGTGCGAGCCAGATGAACCAGGTCGACCCTTTGCAGAGAGAACAGGTCCCGTTCTGACACCACGCCGCACAAGCGACCGTCTCTGACCAGGCAGACATGCGCAATGTGCCGACCGGTCATGGCGATGGCTGCATCAAAAGCGCTGGCGTCAGGGCTGAGATGGAAGGGAGCCTGAATCATGCGGCTCTGGATCGGCTGGCTGAAATCCACGCTGATATCGGCGACGGCCTCGCGTAGGTCACGCAAGGTGAAGATGCCCAGTGGTGCCTGGTGCTGATCGATGATCACGATGCTGCCGACTTGCTGCTCGTGCATCATCTTCACCGCCTCGCGCATCGGGGTATCCGGCGTGCACATCACCGGATGGCGCATGGCCAATTCGCCAAGCCGGGTGTTCAGTGAGTATTGAGTGCCAAGAGTCTCTACCGCGCGTTGCTGGACTTGCTGATTGACCTGATCAAGCAGGCTGCTGACGCCTCGCAGGGCAAAGTCGCGGAAGGTTGTGGACAAGGCAAACAGCTTGATGAAGGCCTGCTTGTTTAGCTGCAGGCAGAACGTATCTTCTGCCGCCAGATGCTCGGTACGCGTCGCCCGTTCACCCAGTAGAGCGGCCAGCGGGAAGCATTCGCCGGTGGTGATTTCAAAGGTGGTTTCCGTTCCGCCTTTTGCTGTGTGCGGGCGTTCGCCGACCACTCGTCCTTGTTTGACGATGTAGAAGTGCTCTACTGGCCCATCGCCAGGCTTGATGATGCTGTCATCGGCGCCGTAAAAACGCAGTTGGCATTGTTCGACCAGATACGCGAGATGTGCGTTTTCCATATGGTCGAATGGCGGGAATTTCTGCAGGAACTGCATGGTGCCGTGAATGTTCTGCAACACCGCTGTTTTCCCGGCCTGGGTGAATGCATCGGCTCTACTCATGACCTGCACCGCTTTGTTTTTATTGACAGCTATGGTCGACCGCTTGAGGGGTAGTGCCCATTGGACGTAAGTCTTACGGCAATAAAAAGATTTCTGACTATTCCCGTCATGGTGTAAAAAGCACCTGTACATAGTTGTACGATGCCTTGGACGGCGTCTGGGTCAATGCAAGGACGCCTGCAAAAGCACAGAGATATCTCCGGGTAAAACCCGGTGTTTTTGTCAGTCAGTGCAAGGGAATGGGGCGGTTATGCTGGATTACGATATTTTGAGCGATGAAGAGCGCGAGGCTCTGAATGAAGTGATGCTCGCGCCGCCGTCCAGTTCGGAGCAACGGGTGCTGATCGTGGACGACGATCGGGATGCACGCGAGTTGCTGGCCGAGATTCTCAGCCTCAATGACATCAGTTGCCTGACGGCCGCTGGCGGTAACAGCGCCATGGAATTGATACGCACCCGGGACAGCATCGCCCTGTTGATAACCGACTTGCGCATGGCGCCCTGCAACGGTCTGGATCTGATTCGTCAGGTCCGCGATTCCGAGCGTGCTTCGCTGCCGATCATCATTGTTTCGGGTGATGCCAATGTGCGCGACGCCATCGACGCCATGCACCTGAGCGTGCTCGACTTCCTGCTCAAGCCCATTAACACCAAGCATCTGGTGAAACTGGTCAAGAAGGAGTTGGGGGTGGAGTGAGGGGTGCCAAGCCTCTCTGTAGGAGCTGCCGAAGGCTGCGATGCGTTTATCCTGACGCACCGCCATCGCAGCCTTCGGCAGCTCCTGCAAGTCACTTGTTTGCCAGGCGACAGCGCAGTGTCAGGAATACCGAATCAATCTGGCCGCGAAAAAAAATCCCGCGGCCAATCTGTTATCTACAACCCGTTCTTCGCCTTGAACTCACGACGCCGACGGTGCAAGACCGGCTCGGTGTAGCCGTTAGGCTGTTTAGTCCCTTCGATCACCAGTTCAACCGCCGCCTGGAACGCGATGTTGCTGTCGAAATCCGGCGCCAGCGGACGGTACAGCGAGTCCCCCGCATTTTGCCGGTCAACCACAGGTGCCATGCGCTTGAGACTGTCCATTACCTGCGTCTCGTTGACCACGCCGTGGCGCAGCCAGTTGGCGATGTGCTGGCTGGAGATACGCAGCGTGGCGCGGTCTTCCATCAGGCCAATATCGTTGATGTCTGGCACCTTCGAGCAACCAACACCCTGATCGATCCAGCGCACCACGTAACCGAGGATGCCCTGTGAGTTGTTATCCAGTTCGTTCTGGATTTCCTCGGGCGTCCAGTTGGTGTTCGGCGCGAGCGGGATAGTCAGGATGTCATCCACCGAGGCGCGAGTGCGCTGGGCCAGTTCAGCCTGACGGGCGAACACGTCAACCTTGTGATAGTGCAGCGCGTGCAGCGCAGCGGCCGTCGGCGACGGAACCCAGGCGGTGTTCGCGCCTGCCATTGGGTGAGCGATTTTCTGCTCCAGCATCGCCGCCATCAGGTCCGGCATGGCCCACATGCCCTTACCGATCTGCGCACGACCTTGCAGGCCGCAGCTCAAGCCGATATCTACGTTGGAGTTTTCGTAGGCGCTGATCCATTTTTCGGCTTTCATCTGTGCTTTGCGCACGACCGGGCCGGCTTCCATGGAGGTGTGGATTTCATCGCCAGTGCGATCCAGGAAGCCCGTGTTGATGAACACCACGCGCTCGCTGGCGGCTTTGATGCACGCCTTGAGGTTGACCGTGGTCCGGCGTTCCTCGTCCATGATCCCGACTTTGAGCGTGTTGCGTGGCAGACGCAGAACGTCTTCGACGCGACCAAACAGTTCGTTGGTGAACGCCGCTTCTTCCGGGCCATGCATCTTCGGTTTGACGATGTACACAGAGCGCGTGCGGCTGTTGCTGCGCGTGGTGTTGCCATTGAGGCTGTGGATCGCCGCAAGGCTGGTCAGCAGAGCATCCAGAATGCCTTCCGGTACCTCCTGGCCGTTCTTGTCTAGGATCGCGTCAATGGTCATCAAGTGACCGACGTTGCGGATGAACAGCAGCGAGCGACCGTGCAGCTTCACGTCGCCACCATTGGGTGCGGTGTAGTGACGATCACCGTTCATGGTGCGGGTGAAGGTTTCACCGCCTTTGGAGACCTGTTCGGCGAGATCGCCTTTCATCAGGCCCAGCCAGTTGCGGTACACCACGACCTTGTCGTCGGCGTCCACGGCGGCGATAGAGTCTTCGCAGTCCATGATGGTGGTCAGGGCGGCTTCCATCAGCACGTCCTTGACTCCGGCCTGATCGGTCTGGCCAATCGGGCTGGAGGCGTCGATCTGAATCTCGAAATGCAGGCCGTTGTGCTTGAGCAGCACGGCGGTCGGTGCTGGTGCGTCACCTTGATAACCGATCAACTGCGCGTCGTCCTGCAGGCCGGTATTGCTACCGCCCTTGAGACTGATCACCAGTTTGCCGTCGATCAGCTTGTAGCCAGTGGAGTCAACATGGGAGCCTGCGGCCAGTGGCGCGGCTTCGTCCAGAAAGGCGCGGGCGAACGCGATGACCTTGTCACCGCGAACCTTGTTGTAGCCTTTGCCTTTCTCAGCGCCATCGGCTTCGCTGATCGCGTCGGTGCCATACAGGGCGTCATACAGCGAGCCCCAGCGGGCGTTCGAGGCGTTGAGGGCAAAGCGGGCATTCATCACCGGCACCACCAACTGTGGACCAGCCATGCGAGCGATTTCTTCATCGACGTTTTGCGTCGTGATCTGGAAATCCGCCACTTCTGGCAGCAGATAACCGATTTGCTCAAGGAAAGCTTTATAAGCCGAGGCGTCGTGGGCCTGTCCGGCATGGGACTGGTGCCAGGCGTCGATCTGCGCCTGCAAGTCATCACGTTTAGCGAGCAGTGCCTTGTTTTTAGGGGCCAGCTCATTGATCAACTGGTCTGCACCGATCCAGAAGCCAGCAGCATCAAGACCGGTCCCGGGAAGCGCTTCGTTATTCACGAAGTCATACAGGACTTTGGCGACCTGCAGGCCACCGACTTGAACGTGTTCAGTCATTGCACTTGCCTCACTCTGCTCAGCTTTTTACGCCCGGAGGGGGCGCTCTGTTGTTAGGGTCAACATCATGTAGTGCGCGAGGCGGGATACTACATGATGGTATCGCCGGGTGGAAACGAGACTGAATATGTCACTTCGCGACTGAAATTTCATGGCCAGTCATCATCAGGATCAAGATGTTCTCAAGGATATTGCCGATTGTTCCAGATAAAAATGGAAATCGTACACAAAATGGCAGCAGTGCCATGCCGGTGCGTGACGGGCAGCCTTGCCTATACTGGTTTCGTTGTCGCGGCCCATCGGGCTGGCGCGGATTCAAGACCATAAGGAGTCAGCAGTGGATCATCTTGTTATCACAGTATTTGCCCCCGACAAGCCGGGCCAGGTTGAAGCTATCGCCAAATGCATCGCTGATCACGGCGGTAACTGGCTGGAAAGTCGCATGTCCCATCTGGCGGGTCAGTTCGCCGGTATCCTGCGGCTCAGCGTGCCTGCGGACTCTCACGAAGAATTGAAAAGCGCATTGGTTGAGTTATCCAGTCGAGGCATACGCGTGCTGTTCGCCGAAACAGCCATCGAAGTTCCTGGCGCGTGGAAACACATTGGTATGGAGCTGGTAGGCAACGACCGGCCTGGCATCGTGCGCGACATCACTCGATTGCTTTCAGAACAGGGCGTCAACGTTGAAAGGCTGGTCACCGAAGTCAAACCCGCCCCCATGAGCAGCGAGCTGTTGTTCCATGCGGATGCGGTGTTGGGCGTGCCTGAATCGCTGGTGCTGGATGATCTGCAACAGGCGTTGGAAACCCTGGCGGATGATTTGATGGTGGACCTGGTGTTGCGTACGGATCTTTGAGCCTGTGGGAGCAGAGCTTGCTCGCGATAAGGCTGGACGCGATCTGAATTGAACCGCGTTCAGCCTTATCGCG
>NZ_JBTOQI010000025.1:0-37989 GCF_055283875.1 Pseudomonas sp. HP_14
CGATGGCGGTCTGCCTGATAAACCGCTATCGCGGCCTCGCGGTGCTCGTGCGCTCCTACAGGGGATAGGTGTTACATCATGTCCTTGACCATGCGCTCCTGATCCGCCAACTCCTTCTGCCGCGCATCAATGCGTGACGCCAGCTGGAAGTTGTTGTTCGCACGACGTTTGGCGAAGTCCAGCTGCTGAATGGCCTGTCTGAAATCACCCACCAGCGCGAAGTACTCGGCACGGGCCTGATGCAGACCAATAGTGTTGCCGTTCAAGCCACGGGTCTCAGCGACCAGATACCAGATGTCCGGATCATCAGGACGGTTTTTCAACAGCCCGTTCAGGGATTTCTCCGCTTCAGCGGTACGATTCTGTTTGAGTAGCACATCAACCCGAACCTGATTCAGCGGGTAGTTATCCGGGTACTGCGTCAGCATCCGGTCGACCCGTTGTTGCGCGTCATTGAGCCGGTTGTTGGTGATGTCCAGATCAATCTGCGTCAGGTTGTAGGTGATGTCGTTGGGCGACTTGTCGATCAACGGCTTGAGGGTTTCCCTGGCTTCATTAAGTTGCCCACCTTTAATCTGCGCGATAGCGAGGCCATAGCGCGCCGGGGCCGAATTGGGGTTCTCGGTCAACTGTGCACGGAAGCGCTTGGCGGCAATGCCTGGTGTTTCTTCGTAGATCAACGCCACCCGCGCACGCATCAACTGATAACGCACGCTGTCTTCCTTGCCACCCGGCTTTGCTTGCTCGGCTCGGTTACGGGTGTCCGCGATCCGCGATTCTGTTACCGGGTGAGTCAGCAGAAATTCAGGCGGTTTGGCGTCGAAGCGGTACTGGCGCATCAAACGTTCAAACATGGTCGGCATGTTGCGCGGGTCGTAGCCGGCTTTTTCCAGATTGAGAATGCCGATCCGGTCGGCTTCCTGCTCGTTCTGGCGCGAAAAACGTCGCTGTTCCTGAATGGCCGCAGCTTGTGAACCCGCGATGGCGGCGATACCTGCATCGCCCGCGCCCGCGGCGGCCATGACAATACCCGCAAGCATTGCTGCCATGACGGGCACTTGCATGCGCTGTTGGGCTTCAACACCACGAGCAAAGTGGCGCTGGGACAAGTGAGCCAGTTCGTGCGCCAGTACCGAAGCGTATTCGCCTTCAGTCTGGGCATTGAGGAACAAACCGCCGTTGACGCCGATAATCCCGCCGGGTGCGGCGAAGGCGTTGAGTTGCGGGCTGTTGATCAGAATGAACTCAAGACGTCGGTCCTGTACCTGGCTGGTTTCCGCCAGGCTGTAGACCGAGGTCTCGACGAAGTCCTTGAGCTGAGGGTCGGAAAGTTGCGAGACCTGACCACGAAGCAGCCCAAGCCAGGCACGGCCCAACTGGTGTTCCTGCTCCGGCGAAACAATCGCGGAGCTGGCATCGCCGAGGGACGGCAGGTCATCGGCATGCGCAGGAACAGTCATCAGGCATGCGAGCGTCAGCAGGGTGGGGCGCAGAAAATTCATCCATGGAGCTCTGAGTTGGAGAACCTCTACTGTAGCCGTCTAAAGTGCTTGATGGCCAGAGTGCGGTATTCTTCCGGCCTCGAAGATGTATCTGATAGAAACATTTTGCCTTCGTATAGCAATTTGATGTGCCTGCCCGGAGAGAAACGATGTCTGACGCTGTAACGCGCCCCGAAAGCTGTGACGCTGAAGTCGACGCAAGCGGCCTTAATTGCCCGCTGCCGTTGCTCAAGGCCAAGCTTGAGCTCAACCGCCTGAACCGTGGCGCCGTGCTCAAGGTTATCGCTACCGACGCCGGATCCCAGCGCGACTTCCGTTCCTTCGCCAGGCTTGCTGGCCATGAATTGCTTCATGAGGAAGCCGAGGCCGGGATCTACACCTACTGGCTGCGTAAGGCATAACCGACTCAGGCCCAACCGCTTCAAAAGGATTTTTGATGTTCAACGTGCTTCGCAACTGGGTACAACGCTACTTTTCCGATGAAGAGGCGGTTGTACTCGCGGTGTTGCTGTTTCTGGCGTTCACCATTGTTCTGACCCTTGGTGGCATGCTCGCGCCCGTGCTGGCCGGGATGGTGCTGGCGTTCCTGATGCAAGGGCTGGTGAGCCTGCTTGAGCGTTTTCGGGTGCCTGAATCCGGCGCGGTCGGCCTGGTCTTCATGCTGTTCATGGGGGCGTTGCTGGTGTTCTTGCTGGTCCTGGTGCCGCTGCTCTGGCATCAATTGATCACGCTGTTCAATGAGCTGCCGGGCATGCTTGCCAAGTGGCAGTCGTTATTGCTGCTGTTGCCCGAGCGTTATCCGCATCTGGTTTCCGACGAGCAGGTGCTGCACGCCATCGAAGTCGCACGGGGCGAGATCGGTAAATTCGGCCAATGGGCACTGACTTTCTCGCTGTCCAGTTTGCCGCTGTTGGCCAACATCATGATCTACCTCGTGCTGGTGCCGATCCTGGTGTTCTTCTTTCTCAAGGATCGGCGTCTCATTGGCCGCTGGGTGGTCAGTTACTTGCCACGCGAGCGCGCTTTGATGACCCGTGTTGCCGAAGAAATGAATCGGCAGATCGCCAACTACATTCGCGGCAAGGTCATCGAGATATTTATTTGCGGTGGCGTGACCTACATCGGTTTTGTGGCGCTGGGCCTGAACTACGCGGCGTTGCTGGCCATGCTGGTGGGGATTTCCGTCGTGGTGCCTTACGTCGGCGCGGTCGTAGTCACAGTGCCCGTGGCTTTGATCGCTCTGTTTCAGTGGGGCTGGAGTGACCAGTTCATCTACTTGATGGTGGTCTACGGCGTGATTCAGGCGCTGGACGGCAACGTGCTGGTGCCGCTGTTGTTCTCGGAGGCCGTCAACCTGCACCCGGTCGCAATCATCTGCGCGGTGCTGCTGTTTGGCGGGTTGTGGGGCTTCTGGGGGATCTTCTTCGCGATTCCGCTGGCAACCCTGTTCAAAGCCGTGCTGGATGCGTGGCCAAGGCAGGAACCGACCGTGGCGCCTTTGTTGTAAGCACCGACGCCATCGCGAGCAAGGTGGAGCGATGGCGGTTGAAAGGGCACCAAGGCTTCAGGCTTTATTCAACGCCTGAGCCTTCTCCAGCACCGCTTCCACATGCCCCGGCACCTTCACGCCGCGCCATTCGTGGCGTAACACACCGTCTTTGTCGATCAAAAAGGTGCTGCGATCCACGCCAAGGTATTCCTTGCCGTACAGCTTCTTGAGCTTGATCACATCAAACAGCTGGCAAAGCGCTTCGTCCTTGTCCGAAATCAGCTCGAACGGGAACGACTGCTTGGCCTTGAAGTTCTCGTGTGATTTCAGACTGTCCCGGGAGACGCCAAATACCAAGGTATTGGCCGCCTGAAACTGCTCATGCTGATCGCGAAAGTTCTGACCCTGAGTGGTACAGCCCGGCGTGCTGTCCTTCGGGTAGAAATAAATCACGACCTGCTTGCCCTTGAGTTCCGACAGGCTCACGGCCTGTCCGCTAGTGGCTTGCACCTGAAAATCGCTAACCGGTTGATCTACTGCTACAGCCATGGGACTTCCTTACATGGGGGCTTGCGGGCGCCACGGTTCGATCAGTGCATCCAGGTTCAGCGCGTCGGCGAAATCCAGAAACTGATCGCGTAGCCAACTGATCTGGATGCCCGCAGGCAAGGTCACGGTGAAGGTTGCGTTGAGCATGGTGCCGCCGGTCTGCGGAGCCAGATAGGTATCGCAGATCAGGTTTTCCAGTTCCACGTTGTGGTCCATGAAGAACTGGCACAGCTCATTGATGATGTCCGGGCGATACGCCGAGCTGACGTAAGCCACGTAAGGCAGCGCCTCTGGACGGCTTTCCAGCGTGGCACTGCGTACGACGCTGGTGGTGAAGTCGTGCTTCTTGGACAGGCCGGGCAGGCCTGTTTCCAGACGGGCCAGGGCATCCCAGCTACCGGAAACCTGAAGAATCAACGCACTGTATTCGCCGTGACGGGTCAGGCGCGAGCTGACTACCGAGCAACGGCTTTCGTGACTGGCACGGCACAGGACGTTGGTCAGCTCCATTGGGTTTGCGCCAAGGGCACTGATGACAAGGAATTGTTCGCGAACTGTGGGGGTGGACGACATGCAGCATTCCTAGACGATGAGCGGTCGGTACATTTATTGGCTTGCGGAACCGAATCGACGATCAACAGCGTCAGACAACAACCGCAACCCTGGCGAGGTGCGTCTGCCCGATTGACCAAAGGCAGGCTGCAACAGCGCTGGAGCAGGGGTTCTGACGTTTAAACCGACCGAATGAAGGAGGCGCGCAGATGACCAGTACCGATCAAAGAACGAAGGGTAGCGAAAACCATCGCTCAGGGGAATGCTCACAGCGTGGTACTTCGCTTGTACAAGGCTGATAGCGCCAGTACCATTACGGCTCTCTTTTTCCGGCAGGAGCGGTTGCATGATTGCGGGCAGTATGGTGGCACTGGTCACACCCATGGATGCACAGGGACGTCTGGACTGGGACAGCCTGAGCAAACTGGTGGACTTCCACCTGCAAGAGGGCACCAACGCCATTGTTGCCGTTGGCACCACAGGTGAATCGGCCACGCTTGATGTGAATGAACACATCGAGGTGATCCGTCGTGTGGTCGATCAGGTGGCAGGGCGTATTCCTGTTATCGCAGGTACAGGCGCAAACTCAACGCGTGAAGCGATCGAGCTGACCAACAACGCCAAGCGCGCTGGCGCAGACGCGTGCCTTCTGGTCACGCCGTATTACAACAAGCCGACTCAGGAAGGCCTGTATCAGCACTTCAAGGCTATCGCCGAAGCGGTGGACATCCCGCAGATCCTTTACAACGTGCCGGGCCGTACAGCCTGCGACATGCTGGCAGAGACTGTTGTGCGCCTGTCCACCGTGCCGAACATCATCGGCATCAAGGAAGCCACGGGTGATCTGCAGCGCGCCAAGGACATCCTGGCAGGCGTCAGCAGCGACTTCCTGGTGTATTCCGGCGATGATGCAACAGCGGTCGAATTAATGCTGCTGGGTGGCAAAGGCAACATTTCCGTGACGGCCAACGTTGCACCGCGCGCCATGAGCGAGCTGTGTGCCGCTGCCATGCGTGGTGATGCTGACGCTGCGCGGGCGATCAATGAAAAACTGATGCCGCTCAACAAGACCCTGTTTATCGAATCCAACCCTATCCCCGTGAAATGGGCCCTGAATGAAATGGGTCTGATGCCGGACGGTATCCGTCTGCCGCTCACCTGGCTCAGCCAGGCCTGTCACGAACCGCTGCGTCAGGCCCTGCGCCAGTCCGGCGTTCTGGTTTAATTGAGGAAGCATTACGCAATGAAGCGATTGGCCGGACTTTCCGCACTTGCCTTGATTATCTCCAGCACCAGCGGTTGCGGTTGGCTGTGGGGTGAAGATGGTTACTTCCGTGACCGCGGCAGCGATTACCTCGAAGCACAGCAAACTGCACCGATGCGGATCCCGCCGGGTGTTTCAGAGACCAAACGTCTCGACCCGCTGCTGCCGATCCCGCGCAACGTCGCGGATGACACCGTTAAAGGCGAATTCGTAGTACCTCGCCCGCAACCTCTGTCGACCGTTGCCGATTCCAGCGATTTCAGCCTGCAGAAGAGCGGCAATAACAGCTGGGTGCTCGCTCAACGTGCGCCTGCTGAAGTCTGGCCTGTAGCGCATCAGTATTTCGAAGATAACGGTTTCCGTATCGCCGAAGATCGCCCGCAAACAGGTGAATTCAGCACCACGTGGCAGCGTCTGGACGAGCTGTCCGCGGTTGTCGCCAAGCGCCTGAGCGCCAGCGGCACTGCTTCCGATGCAGAAACCCGCGTGCGAGTGCGTATCGAGCCGGGCGTGCAACGCAACACCAGTGAAATCTACGTGGTCAGCGCCGAGCGTCCAGCAGGCAGCACCGCTGACGTCCCGTTCACTGATCGCGCTACCAACGTGGCACTTGATGCTGCGTTGACCGATGACATGCTGGCCAGCCTGAGCCGCAGCGCAGAACAGGGCGGCTCCGTGTCGCTGCTGGCAGCGCGCGACTACGACACCCCAAGCCGTGTAGCCCTGAGCGAAGACGGCAGCGGCAACCCGGTTCTGAACGTCGGTTCGGATCTGGATCGTGCATGGTCAAGCGTCGGTCGTGCCCTGAATCAGGGTGAATGGCGCGTAGAAGACATCAACCGCAGTCTGGGTCTGTACTACATCAACCTGGCAGAGCGGGCTGATACGCCTGAGAACAAACCTGGCTTCTTCGGCCGCCTGTTCGGCAGCAAAGAAACCAAGGAAGAGATCGATGCCCGTGCCGAGCGTTATCAAGTGCGCTTGAGCAAAGTGGGTGACAACGTTCAGGTAACCGTCGAGAAGAACATCAACACCGTCGCACCGGCAGACATTGCCCGTCGCGTACTGGGTGTCATTCAAGACAACCTGGGTTAAGTGCGTTTCGCAGTATTAGGCAGCGGCAGCCAAGGGAATGGCACGCTGGTAGCCAGCGGTAATACGCATGTGCTGGTGGATTGCGGTTTCTCCCTGCGGGAAACCGAACGACGATTGGCGCGGCTAGGGCTTGGCGCGCATCAGTTGAGTGCGATTCTGGTAACCCACGAACATGCCGATCATGTGCACGGCGTGGGTTTACTGTCTCGGCGCTACAATCTGCCGGTGTACATGAGTAGCGGCACGGCACGAGGGTTGCGCAAGCCTGTTGAAGTCGCCGGGTATCTGGCAGGCGGGCAGGATTTGCAGTTGGGGGCGTTGAACATCCATGTGGTGTCCGTCGCTCACGATGCCCTTGAGCCGACGCAGTTCGTCTTCACCGATGGCACGCGTCGTTTTGGTCTGCTGACGGATCTGGGGTCGTACTGCCCGACGGTGCTGCAAAGCTACCACGGTCTGGACGCCCTGATGATCGAGTCCAACCACTGCCGGGACATGCTTGCTCGCGGTCACTACCCGCACTTCCTGAAGCAGCGGGTCGGTGGCAGCGAAGGACATTTGAACAACCATCAGGCCGCAAGCCTGGTGAACGAGTTGGGCTGGCAGGACCTGCAGCATTTGGTACTGGCCCACCTCAGCAGCAAGAACAATCTGCCGCATCTGGCCCGGCAATGTTTCGTCGACACCTTAGGGTGCGATCCGGACTGGTTACAATTGGCCGATCAAGATTCAGGGCTCGACTGGCGACATATCGCCTAGCCCAACTACTTAGCAAGCGGAGCCCATCATGGAAAAACGTGAAGAACTCTACCGCGGCAAAGCCAAATCGGTTTACAAGACCGACGATGCTGACCGCTTGATCCTGCTGTTCCGTAACGACACTTCGGCGTTCGACGGCAAGCGTATCGAACAGCTGGACCGTAAAGGCATGGTGAACAACAAGTTCAACGCCTTCATCATGCAGAAGCTCGAAGCTGCAGGCATTCCGACCCAGTTCGACAAGCTGCTGGCCGACAACGAAGTCCTGGTCAAAAAGCTCGACATGATCCCGGTCGAATGCGTCGTGCGTAACTACGCCGCCGGTAGTCTGGTCAAGCGCCTGGGCGTCGAAGAAGGCCTCAAGCTCAACCCGTACACTTTCGAGCTGTTCCTGAAGGACGACGCCAAGGGCGACCCGTTCATCAACGAATCCCACGTCGTCGCCTTCGGCTGGGGCACCGCCGAGCAACTGGTTCGCATGAAAGAACTGTCGCTCAAGGTCAACGACGTCCTGAGCAAACTGTTCGATGACGCCGGTCTGCTGCTGGTCGACTTCAAACTCGAGTTCGGCGTGTTCAGCGACGGCTCCATCGTCCTGGGCGACGAATTCAGCCCGGATGGCTGCCGCCTGTGGGACAAGGACACCAAGAAGAAAATGGACAAAGACCGCTTCCGCCAGGGCCTCGGTGACGTCATCGAAGCCTACGAAGAAGTCGCCAACCGCCTGGGCGTACCGCTCTAAGACGGAAAAGTAACGCAAGCGCTTGATAGCACGAAAAAAAATCAGCAAAAGGTATCGCCTTCTGCGATTGAACTGTTATGATGCGCGCCGTTGGAGAGATGCCGGAGTGGCCGAACGGGACGGATTCGAAATCCGTTGTACTGGCGACAGTACCTAGGGTTCAAATCCCTATCTCTCCGCCATACAAATGAAAGCCCCAGAAGTTATGCTTCTGGGGCTTTTTTGTTTGGGTTGGATAAGTTGGATGGCAATTATTGTTCGGCGCTCATCTTTTCCAGACTAATCAGCAGTTCGTGCGGATCCGCATCCAGGCCCCGACACAAATCCATAAACTCAATCACCTCCAGTCTTCGCTCCGCATTTTCGGTTTTCGATACGAAGGACTGCGGTCGTCCCAATTTCGTGACCAACTCTTTCTGGGTCAGGCCAGCTTCTACTCGCGCTTCCAGGAGAAGGGTCAGGAGGGACTGGTAGCGGGCGTTGTGGATGGTTTTCACTCTGACGACGCCAGCGCCTCTTCATACTCATTCACAAACTGCGGCAACGAATATCCAAGCACCGCACACAAATCCCGCAGTTGAATCAGATCCAGGCGTCGGGAGCCTTTTTCCACATCGCTCATGAATGACTGTGGTCGACCAAGTGCCGTGGAGCACTCCGATTGGGTCAGGTCGGCATTTTCTCTGATCATGCGCAGCAGCTTGATCAGGACCTGATGTTCTCGTCGATATATGGCTTTTGTCATGGTGGCCGTTCCGGTTGAACAGCGGCGTAAGCTATAACTGATTTTCAGATATCTGATTTTCGGATATTCTTGGTTTTGATTCCGCGCACGGCTGTAGGTCTGCACGGACGTAATAAATCTCGGAAGGCTTAGCTGAAAGGACACAATTTATGAAAAAACCAAAACTCTCACGCTTTCCCAAGCAAGCAGCTCGACGTAACACGATGACTCGCTCTGCCGGGTTTTTAGGCCGTAACTCTCAAGCTCCGTTGACCAAGCAGCAGGTCGTCAGCTCCATGTACGCCTACCTTATGACCAGTTGGGATGAGCTACCCGACGAGAACAAACGTGCATTGGGCTCCGACTTCGTTGTGGGCAGTGAAGGCGAGGAGGTGGCGCTCAGTCATCTGGCGCGGCTTTTTATGGATTACGCCGATTTGTCATTTCGGCGAGCGTTGGTGGCTCGACGTAGACGGCTGGGTATTGATGCGTGAATTGAGGTGATCGGCCAGCCAGGGGGAAGATGCTGCTTGCGTGTGGGTGGTTCCCGGTGTGGCTGATGCCCGGCGGCGCTTGAATCGCGGGCAAGCCTCGCTCCCACAGGTTCTGCGAATTTCAAGGATCAGCGCATGTCGTGAGACCGGCTTTAGCCGGGAAGAGTTGGGTACAGCCGCTGCATTTCTATCTTCCTGAATGCAGCCTTCCCGGCTAAAGCCGGTCCCACGTCGATCAGCTTGCGGGTCGACATAGAATCTCCCAGAGGGATCGCACAAGTCATCGGCTAACGCAGTCCCGTTGAAGTGTAGGAATCGTCCGATTTTCCTCTGGTTGATAGTCGAAAGCGGGGAGATATGAATAACTACCCCAGTCGCCAAATGGAATTGGCTGAAGATGAACTTGAATCCACTCGGCATAACGAGGGAAATCAGGTTCAGAGGCGCAGGCTCATGTAGGCGCTCATTTCAGGGGAAACCATGCAGGAACGCGTCATGACTGAAACCGAGCTCGAAAAAACCAAAGCCGAGATCAACAAAATGTTAGCCGAAGCGCACAAACTCGTTTTGGAGGCTGACAAGCTCGGCGCTGAAAAAACCAAGCTTAATGCTGAAGCTCGCAAAATGACTCGCGAAATCTTCTGGTATCCCGTCGCAATTGCCATCGGCATGATTGGCGCAGTGTCCACGGTAACGCTGTTGCTGGCCAGGCTACTCAGCTAATCGCTTTTTGCTGGCATGCAGTCTAATGGTCAGTTCCGAGTGAGACTCAACCCCTCAGCATCAACCACCACCGTCACCCCTTCATAACTCGCCAGCGTCCCGTGCTGCGTCTCCATCTCATGCTCATGCGTCGCCGTAATCACCACCACACTCGCACCCGCTGCTTCAGCCGCTGCAATGCCTGCGGGTGCATCTTCGAATACCAGGCAGTCTTTCGGATCAACGCCCAGTCGTTTCGCCGCAAGCAGGAAGCAGTCCGGGGCGGGTTTGCCTTGGGTGACGTCTTCGGATGTGACGATGTTGACTGGTAGTTTCAGACCAGCAGCTTTCAGACGTGCCTCGGCCAGTGCGCGTGGCGCTGAAGTGACGATAGCCCAACGTTCTGGCGGGAGAGAGGCGAGGAGGCGGGCGGCGTCGGCAACTTCGATGACGCCTTCTACATCGTCTATTTCTGCTTGTGAAATGACTTCGGCTTCCAGCTCCGGGTTAACACCGGGCAGGTTGAGGTTGCGGATGGTATCGATGCAGCGCACGCCGTGGATGGTAGGCAGGAAGGTTTTGACGTCCAGGCCGTGGCGCTCGGCCCAGTGAGTCCAGACCCGCTCGGCAGCGACAATGGAGTTGAGCAGCGTGCCGTCCATGTCGAACAGGAATGCCGAGAAGCGTCGGTTGTTGAGCATGGGTTACCTCGGGTCAGGATTTTGGTTAAGGACGATGAGCAACCAGCTTGACTCCGAGCGCACTTAATACTTTCAGCACTGTGTCATAGCGAGGTTTTGCGCCTGGGGCGAGTGCTTTATAAAGGCTCTCACGGCCCATGCCGGTATCTCGAGCGAGTTGGCTCATGCCATGGGCTTTCGCAGCTTCATTCAAAGCACGCAAGAATACATCTGGGTTTTGATCTTCGAGGGCGGCTGTCAAGAACTCGAAAATGGTTTCTTCATCTGTAAGATATTTCGACGCTTCAAAAGGTTTGAGCTGGGTCATGGCAGTTGATCTCGTTCGATTGTGCCCAGTATTTGCTTGGCCAGCTTGATGTCTCGCCGCTGGGAGGATTTATCTCCACCGCACAGGAGCAGATAGACCGTCTCACCCTGACGTGAGAAATAAATCCTGTAGCCTGGACCTGTGTGAATTCTCATCTCACTGACTCGTTCGCCAACGGTTTGCGTGTCACCAAGATTTCCAAGTTCGACCGAAATCAGTCGTGCCGTAATTCGGGCTCTAGCTTTTGGGTCCTTGAGCCTGGCCAGCCAGTTGTCAAACTCAGGTGTGACTACAAGCGAATAATGAGTTTTTGGAGTGTAGTCGTTCGGATACATATGGGCAACGTCGCTGGATCAAAAAATTCATCCAACAGTCCAGCGCCATTTGCCGAGGAGAGCAAAGTCGGTTTATTTACCGGATGATTCTCCAAGCGTTTATCCATGGACTTGTGATTCAGCGGATGCCTGTCCGGTCTTTTTTTTGCCATCCTTTCGCCATGTAGTAGCGGCAAATTGTCGCAACACGATTTTGCGCGAGTAAGATGTGCACCTTGATTTCACGACCCCCGATTTTTCGAGGCTGACCCTGATGCGCTCCGATGGAGATTCCGGGTTGCCAGCCTCGGTTGTACGGACTGAATACGAGTAGACAAGAAAAGGCGATCACTGAAAATGACCAAGACTTCGCGACCTTTATATATTTCCTATGCCGGCCCTTCGCTGCTGGAAATGCCCCTGCTGAATAAAGGCAGTGCTTTTACCCCGCAAGAGCGGGTCGAATTCAATCTGATCGGGCTGCTGCCGCAAAACGTAGAGACGATCGAAGAGCAAGTCACACGGGTGTACAGCCAGTATCAGCAGTGCGCGAGCGATCTGGACAAGCATATTTATCTGCGTTCGATCCAGGACAACAACGAAACGTTGTTCTTCCGTCTGCTGGATTCTCACCTCGACGAAATGCTGCCGATCATCTACACGCCGACGGTAGGGCAGGCGTGTCAGGAATTCTCCAAGATCTACCGCACCCACCGCGGTCTGTTCATTTCCTATCCGGATCGCGACCGCATCGACGACATTCTTCGTAGCGCCACTAAAGATCGGATCAAGATCATCGTCGTGACGGACAGCGAGCGGATTCTTGGTCTGGGCGATCAGGGCATCGGCGGCATGGGCATCCCGATCGGCAAGCTATCGCTGTATACCGCGTGCGGCGGTATCAGCCCGGCTTACACGTTGCCTATCGTGCTGGACGTCGGCACCAATAACCAGGAATTGCTCGACGATCCGATGTACATGGGCTGGCGCAACAAGCGGGTGACGGGCAAGGAATATGAAGACTTCATCGCGCTGTTCATCGAGGCCGTTCAGCGTCGCTGGCCGGACGTGCTGCTGCAGTTCGAAGACTTCGCCCAGACCAACGCCATGCCGTTGCTGGACAAGTACCGCGACGAGCTGTGCTGCTTCAACGACGACATTCAGGGCACTGCATCGGTTGCGGTCGGCACCTTGCTGGCGGCCTGTAAAGCCAAGAATGAAACCCTCGGTCAGCAGCGCGTGGTGTTCCTCGGTGCCGGTTCGGCGGGTTGCGGTATCGCCGAGCACATCATCGCTGCGATGGTGATTGAAGGCCTGACGGAAGCAGAAGCGCGCAAGCGAGTGATGATGGTTGACCGCTTCGGCCTGCTGACCGACAGCATGGACAACCTGCTGGACTTCCAGAAGAACCTGGCTCAGAAGGCGGGTGACGTGGCGGGCTGGTCGAACGGTTCGGGCTACCCAGAGCTGCTGGACGTAGTGACCAACGGCAAGCCGACTGTCTTGATCGGCGTGTCCGGTCAGCGTGGCCTGTTCACCGAGCAGATCATCCGCGAGATGCACAAGCACTGCGCCAAGCCGCTGGTGATGCCGCTATCCAACCCGACGTCGAAGGTCGAAGTCACCCCGCAGGAAGTCCTGACCTGGACCAACGGCGATGCGCTGGTAGCGACCGGTAGTCCATTTGCCCCGGTAACTGTGGGCGACCGCACCTTCCACATTGCGCAGTGCAACAACTCCTACATCTTCCCGGGCATTGGTCTTGGTGTGATCGCGGCGAAAGCTACGCGGATCTCCGACAAGATGCTGATGGCGGCGTCCAACGCGCTGGCTGAGTGTTCACCGATGGTGACGGGCAAGGGCGACGCGGTATTGCCGCCGCTGAAGGAGATTCAGGAAGTCAGCAAGAAGATCGCTTTAGCCGTCGCCAAGCAGGCTCAGGCTGATGGTGTGGCGCTGGAAACCACTGAAGAGTTTCTGGTTGAGGCGATCCAGCGTAACTTCTGGCAGCCGAAATACCGTGCGTATCGTCGCAGCGCGGTTTGATCGCGGGCTGACGAGTTAAACGAGAGCCGCGACAGGCAAACCTGTCGCGGCTTTTTTATGGGTTTAAGATTGCTTTCTTCGAAACAGAGCTACTGGCCTGAAATGCAGTTTCTGTGGGAGATTCTATGTTGGCCTGCAAACCCACTCTCCGTGGGAGCGAATTCATTCGCGAAGAGGCTAGTACATCCGCAGCCTATGTATCGCCTGAACTACCGCTTCCCGAATGAATTCGGTCCCACAGGGCTCGGGTTTGCCGCAAGATAATGCGTTGTCAGGCTCGCCGCGCAGTTATCTATAGAGAACACAGGAGCCCTAAATTGGACGGATTCAACGAAACAAGCGCCGAACAGATCTTCGCCTTCAACGCCGCCCTGAAGAATCTCCTGCAAACCAAACCGGCGAAACCCTCCACCGGCGAGCCGCTGTATTTCAAAATCTTGCCAACACCTCTGGGCCCAATGTTGGCCATGGCTGAGAAGCGTGGGCTGGTGATGCTCGAATTTCTGGATCGGCCGATCTTGATGCGCGAAATCGAAGAGCTGCGTAGCCGTTATGGTTACCTGATCGGCGCGGGAGATACGCCGCATCTGCTGCAGGTCGCAGACGAACTGAAACGCTACTTCGAAGGCGCGTTGACTCGCTTCGAAGTACCCCTGCATACGCCAGGCAGTATTTTTCAGAATCAGGTGTGGGAAGCGTTACGTCAGGTCCCTTACGGCACCACCTGCACCTATGGCGAAATCGCGCTATTGCTGGGTAAGCCGGGAGGCAGTCGTGCTGTAGGGCTGGCTAATGGCAGTAACCGCATGTCCATCGTTCTACCGTGCCACCGGGTGATCGGCGCAGATGGTTCGCTCACCGGTTATGGTGGCGGCAAGCGTCGCAAGGAATTCCTGTTGCGTCTGGAGCGCGTAAAACTACAGATCGACGAGCAAGGGCAGTTAGCGTTCTGAAGGTCGGAGCGCTGGCCCGATGAACGGTCGTTTTTTGCCCACATTAGCCGTAAATCCAAGATGAAGATGTTCAACACTTGCAGGACAGATGCGCGGTAATTGCTGACGGCGATATATACTGCGCGCCATTCTTCAAGGGAGAGCCGTGTGGCCATCGATATTCACTGGATTCGCGACGACGACAGCCTCGCCCTGCATTGCGCACAGTGGCAGTCATTGCCCTTTGTTGCCCTCGACACCGAGTTCATGCGGGTCGACACTTTTTACCCTATCGCGGCCTTGCTGCAGATCGGTGACGGTACCAGCGCCTGGCTGATCGACCCTTTGTTGATCAATGACTGGCGGCCGTTGTCGGTACTGCTGGAAAACCCTGACGTCATCAAAGTGGTTCACGCTTGCAGCGAAGATCTGGAAGTCCTGCTGCGTCTGACGGGCAGTCTGCCAGCGCCGCTGTTTGATACTCAACTGGCAGCGGCTTACCTGAACCTTGGCTTCTCCATGGGTTATTCCAGGCTGGTTCAGGACGTACTGAATATCGACCTGCCTAAAGGTGAGACCCGTTCAGACTGGCTGCAACGCCCGTTATCCGAGACCCAGATCAGCTATGCCGCCGAAGACGCGGTGCATCTGGCCGAGCTGTACGGCATTTTGCGTCCGCGCCTGTCAGATGAAAAATACGGATGGCTGCTGGAGGACGGGGCGGAGCTGGTTGCGAACCTGCGTCGTGACGTTGACCCGTACGAGGTGTATCGCGACGCCAAGCTCGCCTGGAAGCTGTCCCGTGCGCAGTTGGCAGTATTGCGTGAACTGTGTGCCTGGCGCGAACGTGAAGCCCGTGCCCGTAATGTGCCGCGTAATCGTATCGTGCGTGAGCATTCGCTATGGCCGCTGGCCAGAACGCAACCCGACAGTCTGGCCGCGTTGGCGAAGATCGATGACATGCATCCCAAGACAGTGCGTCAGGATGGCGAATTCATTCTTGATCTGATTAAAAAATCGGGCAGCGTGCCGCCGGATCAATGGCCGCCAGCGTTGCCGGAACCTTTGCCGATCGAGGCTGCGGCCGTGATCAAGACACTTCGTGCCGTCGGCCAGCGCTATGCCGAACAACTGGATATGGCCCCAGAGCTGATGTTGCGTAAAAAGACCCTCGAAGCCTTGCTCAAAAGCGGCTTTCCCGATGGCCCCTATCAATTGCCCGATTCGCTGCGTGGCTGGCGCCGCGAATTGATGGGTCAGGCGCTGCTCGACAGCCTGGCCAACGCAGGAGAACAGCAGTGAAGCGTATTTGCTCGATTTACCGCAGTAGCAAAAGAAATGAAATGTACCTCTACGTGCTCAAGAGCGATGAGCTCAAGCGCGTACCGCCGGAGTTGATGGTCGCTTTCGGTAAGCCGTTTCACGCGTTTGATCTGGTCCTGAGCCCTGAGCGCACATTGTCTCGCGAGGACATCAACAAGGTATTGGAAAACCTCGACACCCAGGGTTACCACCTGCAGATGCCGCCAGCAGAAGACGAGTACATCGAGCACTTGCCCGAAGAGTTGTTGCGTCGCAACGACCCGGTCTGAGCCAGAGCGAACAACCGTTAGCCGACGTTATAAAGACTGGTACTGGTCAGTGCGCACGATGACGTGCGTATTGCCGGTCATCGGTCGCATGTATTGTTTTTAAGGTTTTGAAACCATGCGCGTTCTGATCGCCGAACACGATTACCCTGTCTATACCCAGTTGTTGCGCAAGGCTGCGCCTGAGCTGGAAATCCTCAGTACTGGCGACTCTGCAGAGCTGTCCAGGTTTGCCACTGATTGCCCGGTCTGGCTCGGCCAGCCGGACTTGCTGGCCAACCTGTTACGTCAGGGACACAAACCCGCATGGATGCAATCAACCTGGGCTGGCGTTACGCCGCTGCTGGTTGACGGCCTTACCCGAGATTACCGTTTGACCCGTGCCGTGGGCATTTTTGGTCAGGTGATGGCCGAGTTCGTTCTGACCTACATGTTAGGGCATGAACGCGAAGTCCTGGCCCGTCTGGTCAGCCAGGTCGAGCGCAAGTGGGACAACCGCACCGGCCACAGCCTCGCAGGCCGCAAGGCGCTGATCGTGGGGGCAGGTGATATCGGCCTGAGCGTCGCGCAGTTTCTGGTACCATTTGGCGTGCAGGTCTACGGGATTGCTTCAAGCGCCCGTACTCAGACACCTTTTGTTGAAGTTGGCGCCATGGAAGATCTGGATCGGCTGGTAGGGGAGGTTGATTACGTCATCAACTTGCTACCGAACACGCCGCAAACCCACGATCTGTACGACGCGAAACTGTTCGCCAAATTCAAGCCTACGGGTTTGTTCATGAACGTGGGACGCGGCGTGGCCGTGGTTGATGCCGATCTGGTGGAAGCCCTGAAAGAAGGCCACCTGGCTGGCGCCGTGATTGATGTATGCCGTCAGGAGCCTCTTCCGCAGCGTCATCCGTTCTGGACCGCCTGGGGCTTGTTGCTGACAGGGCACAGTTCCGCGCCGACGTCGCCGGTAGCGATGGTCGGTTTGTTTCTGGAGAACCTGAAAGCGTACGAGGCGGGTGATCAATTGCGCGGGGAAGTAGATTTTTCGCGGGGGTATTGAGGCTAGGTCTATCGTCGCATCCGGGTAGGAGCCAACTTGTTGGCGAGGCGTGTCAGGGAAACTCTCGCGAACAAGTTCGCTCCTACCGGATTTTGTGTTTACAGGCTGAAATCACCTTCAGCCGCCAACTGCGCCACGGTCTGACGTGGGCTCGGGGCTTCGCGGCCTTGCAGGTACTCCGGCAGAGTCGATTTGTCCCCCAGCTTGCCGATCGCTACCGCTGCGTGCAGTGCGTAGCCTTCCGGAACGTTCAACTCTTTACGCGTCAGCTCCTGATCGAAACCGGCCATGCCGTGGGTGTGCCAACCGCTCAGGCTGGCTTGCAGCGCCAGGTAGCCCCAGGCAGAGCCGGTATCAAAGGTATGCCACAGCGCGGGGCTTTCTTCAGTCGCGCCAGGGGCTGTGAACGTCGTCTTGGAAATCACGATAACCAGCGCTGCCGCGTGCTGCGCCCAGTTACGGTTGAATTCGTTCAGCAGGCCCAGGTAACGCTCCCAGTTTGGCGTGTCCCGACGTGCATACAGAAAACGCCAAGGTTGCGAGTTATAGGCCGAAGGTGCCCAGCGAGCGGCTTCGAAAAAGCTCAGCAGGGTTTCCTCAGGGATGCTTTCGCCACTGAACGCGCGAGGCGACCAGCGCTCGGTGAATTGTGGGTCGATAGGGTGATCGGCGATGCGAGGGTTTGTGCTCATGAGAATCCTGAAAGGCAAGGAGGGAGGAACGCTCAAGCGGTGGGCCGTTGACGGCAGGCATCGCGGATGTCGTATAAAAGCAGCGGACTAAAGCTACTGCGCCGTCCGTCAGATGACAAGTATTGCGTACCGACAGTCGACCACACTTGGCCCGAGGGCCTTGTCGCACTAGACTGGCCGCCTTTTTCCTACCTGATGCTGATAGCCCGAACCCATGGCCGCTAAAGTCGAACCTTTCTGGATCCGCAAGACCCTCGCACAACTGGATAACACCGAGTGGGAGTCGCTGTGTGATGGTTGTGGCCTGTGCTGCCTGCAAAAGCTTGAGGATGAGGATGACAACAGCGTCTATTACACGCGCATCGCCTGCAAGTTGCTCGACCTGAAGACCTGTCAGTGCACGGACTACCCGAACCGTCGCGCCTTCGTGCCGGATTGCATCCAGCTCACGCCTGGACAGGCTGATGAATTCAAATGGTTGCCGCCAACCTGTGGTTATCGATTGGTCAGTGAAGGCAAGGACTTGCCACTCTGGCATCACCTTGTGTGCGGTGACCGGGATGCAGTGCATCAGGAGCGCATCTCCCAGTCTGGCCGTATGGTCAGCGAGAACAGCGTGCCTGAGGACGACTGGGAGGATTATCTGATCTTTCGGGCGGGGTGAATTACTGCGCGTATCCGGTAGGAGGCAACTTGTTGGCGAGGCGGTGTGTCAGTCACCGCCTCTCGCGAACACGTTCGCTCCTACCGGTGCGGTGAGTTTTACAGCCCATTCTTCGGCTTGGTCAGCGCTTCCAGGCCTTCAGTCAGCGCATCTTCAGTGGCTACTTCAGCTTTGGTCTTTAACAAACTCAGTTCATCACCGGCACGCTTGATGCGTGATTTGGCAATGTCCAGGTCGCTGCGGCTTTTTTCGACGAGGCTCTTGGCTGAGCAATGCCCAGTGATCCCGCGAGCTAATACTGCGCCACCAATGGCCAGTTGAATCAGGCCGAAGAAGCCGCCACGGCGCAAGCCTTTGCCCATCATCAGGACGCCGCCTGCCAGTGAGCCGACGCGCTCCCAGCCTTGAACGTTCTGTTGCGGTTGGCCCTGGACTGCATTGTCGATGCGCTCAATGATCGGGGTATCGCTCATGATCGTGCTCCGTGATGAGATGATTTCGGTTCAGTAAGAACTGACTGTCGCCTTCCGAAACTGTTCAATCCATTTCTGCCGAGTGTTTACGAATCAGCTTGTTCGCGACCGAATTGCGGGCCCGAGCGGGTGTTGATGCCTTTGGCCATGCGGTCGTACAGCACGACGTTTACGGTTGCAGCGAGGTTCATGCAGCCTTGGGTCGGGATGTACACCACATCCTCGCACCAGTCGCGAATCTCTTTGTCCAGCGAACCGTCTTCCGGGCCGAAAATGTACAGTGCGCGATCCGGGTGAGTGTATTCAGGCAGGGCGCGGGCACCGTCCACCAACTCCACGGCGACTGGAATGCAGCCCAGTGGCAGGATGCTTTTCAGATCCTCGATGCCAATCAGCGGGATGTCCTGATGGATCTTCTTGGTGTCGGTAATGAAGTCCCGGGCGCGCTCGTAGCGCTTGCCGGTGTAGAACACCGATGCGACGCCATAGCAACCCGCCGCACGCATCACGGAGCCTACGTTTTCCGGAGACTTGGGATTGAACAGGCCGATGCAGGCATAGCGTTTGTTTGCCACGGGGAAGTGCTCGCTGGGAAAAGCGGGCGATTATACGGTGGCAAAGCCGCAAGCGGTAAGCTACAAGCTACAAGCGGATTGGGTTGCTCTTACTTGCCGCTTGAAGCTTTCAGCTCGAAACTGCTTCTATTCCTTCTTCATGAGTCCCGCCAACGCCGCAAACGGGTTGTGCGTCGCCTTGGCTGTTTTCGGGCTGCTGGTGGAGGTTTCCGAGAAGTACTGCTGGTCGGTGTAGCGCGAGTGCTCGTTGTCGTGGCAGTACAGGCAGAGTAATTCCCAGTTCGAGCCATCCTGAGGATTGTTGTCGTGGTTGTGATCGCGGTGGTGAACGGTCAGCTCACTCAGGCGCTTTCCAGCAAACTCGCGTGCGCAACGGCCGCAGACATGGGGGTACATGCGCAATGCCTTGTCGCGATAACCCATTTCGCGGTCACGCTGGGCGTCGGCCAAAATGCGATCCAGCTTGGCGGTATGGGAGGGTGGGTTGGCCGTGCTCATGGGGTCACCTGTATCGGATTCGGTCGTGAAACAATAATGCGCCAAGTCTAGCGCGTCGCAAGGGGTTCAGCCCTTGAGTTTTTCGGCGATCCAGATGGTATGCCGGGTGCCCTTGTTGCCGTGGGCGAAAACCTGCACCTCTTCTGCCTTGAAACCGGCCTTGCGCAGCTTGTCGGAAAACTTCTGATCCGCACTCGCTGACCAGACCGCCAGTATGCCTTTGGGCCGCAATGCCTGTGCGCATGCTGCCAGCCCGCCCGAAGAGTACAGCCAACTGTTGGATTTCTGCGTCAGGCCTTCCGGGCCATTGTCCACGTCGAGCATGATCGCGTCGAAGCCGTGTGGCTCACTTTTGAGCACCTGAGCGACATCCTGCACGATTACTTTGGTGCGAGGGTCCAACAGCGGGTTGCCGGATTTTTCCCCCAGCGGCCCGCGATTCCACTCGACCACACCCGGCACCAGTTCAGCGACAACCACTTCGCCATTCTTGCCAAGATGTTTAAGCGCCGAGGCCAGCGTAAAGCCCATGCCCAAACCACCGATCAGTACACGGGGTTGCACGCGTGAGGCCACCTTTTTGCAGGGGATCTCCGCCAGCGCGTCTTCGGAGCCGTGCATGCGGGTGTTCATCAGTTGGCCGCCATCGCCGCCCTGGATCTTGATGACGAAGTCTTCACCGTATTCGAACAGGCACAAAGCCCCGCCGTTATTGGGAATGGCAGTGGTGTCGAGCAGAACGAAACGTTTCATTGAAGACTCATTCAGAGGTAGATTTTTGACCACATGTCATCGGCCAGGAGTAGGCTGAGCCGCACAACAATCGTTTGGCACAGGAGGCCATTGATGAAGCGCGCTATTCTACCGGCGATTTTCCTGACTGCGCTCTGGGTAAATGTCGTGCAGGCGGATAATCAGTCAGCAGCGTCTATCCCCTCATCGGGTTCCCCGGGCACCGCGACGCCGACGCCGTATCCGCAAGTAGTACCGTCGGGGCCGCCGCTCATAAACGGGACCCAGGGCAGTGGGCCGTTGTTGCCGAAAGTCGAACTGCCACAGCCGCCCAAGGGGCAACCCGTGCCGGGGCAGGACCCAAATGCACCGACGCCCATGCCGCCTCGGCCTAAATAATCAGATGATCACTGAGGCGCTCGCGGCTAAGGCCGCTCCTGGGCACGCTACAAGACCGTAGGAGTGGCTTAGCCGCGAGGCGGTATTTCTGGCGAAGTTACTGAAGCGCTCGTAGCGCCCCCCCCCCCGGGCTAAAACCGGTCCTACGAGGGTCAGGGGCTATCAAGTTTGCAGTGGGGAGCCACTAAACCTGCTGCGCCAGTAACTGGCCATCGACCATGCGCAGGCGTTTGGACAGGGAGGTCGCCAGGGCGCGGATAATTTTCGCTGCGACACGCGGCGCTTCATCGAGCATTTTTTCCAGCGCGTCACGGCCCAGGTTCAGCAACTGGCAGTCGGTTGCGGCAATGCAACTGGCTGAACGCCGCTCGCCATCCAGCACAGCCATCTCGCCAAAGGCCCGACCGCGACGCAATACGGCGATTTCCACCGTCTGGCCTTCAGGGTTGAGCTTCTGCACAGAAACCGTACCCAAATGGATGATGCTCATGAATGAGCCTGGATCGCCTTCGCTGAAGATCGCTTCGCCCTTGGCAATCGAAGCCATGTTGAAGTAGCCCGCAGCGGTCTGAAAATCAGCAGGCAGCAGCGGGTCAAACAGCCCGCAGTCCATGAGCATGTCGCGGATTTCATTGTTCAAGTGTGATGGTTGTTCTGCCATGGTTGGGTCTTGTTTTGGCCAATCGACGGTGATGGTAATTAAGCAAGGCCGGACGCTTTCACGCCCGACCCTGCTGCTACTAAGACACGAATTTCAAACCGAGTTCATTGGTTGAGTTGCAATACCTTGAAGATAAATCCGTATTCGAGTGCTACGTCACGCAAACCCTGATAACGCCCGCTCATGCCCCCGTGGCCCGCGCCCAGTTCGGTCTTGAGCAGCAGCAAGTTATCGTCGGTCTTGTGCGCCCGCAGTTTCGCTACCCACTTGGCCGCTTCCCAATACTGCACCCGGCTGTCGTTGTAGCCCGCGATCACCAGCATCGCCGGGTAGGCCTGAGCGCTGACGTTTTCATAAGGTGCATACGCCTTGATCCGTGCGTAGACATCCGGCTCTTGCGGGTTACCCCACTCGTCGTACTCGGTGACGGTCAGCGGTAAATCGGGATCGAGCATGGTATTGAGCACATCGACGAAAGGTACTTCGGCGATCGCAGCCTTGAACAGCTCCGGGCGTTTGTTAACCACTGCGCCAATCAGCAATCCACCGGCGCTGCCGCCGCTGATCACCAGTTGATCTGTGCTGGTGCGTTTCTCCGCGATCAGGTGTTCAGCGCAACTGATGAAGTCGTCAAACGTGTTTTGCTTGTTCTCCTGTTTGCCGTTGCGATACCAGGCTTCACCCAGCTCGCCGCCGCCGCGTACATGAGCAATGGCAAACGCCACGCCACGGTCCAGCAGGCTCAGGCGCGCGTGGGAAAACCACGGGTCCAGGCTTTCGCCGTAGGCTCCGTAACCATACAGATACAGCGGCGTCTGCTGATCGGCCAGTTCACGTTTGACCACCAGGCTGATCGGCACTTGCGTACCGTCACTGGCGGTGGCCCACAGGCGCTGACTGACATAAGCGTCGGCATTGAACGGGCCGAGTACCGGGGTTTCCTTGAGAACCAATTGCTCACCGCTGGCCAGGTCCAGTTGACGCACTTGAGCAGGGCGGTTCAAGGACTGGTAACGCAGACGGATTTTGTCGCTGTCGAATTCTAGTGTGTCTTGCACGTAAAGGCTGTAGGACGCGTCCGGTAATTGCACCCGGTAGGCAGGCAAGCCTTGCGGGCGCACCTCGATGATCGGCAAGCCGCCTTCACGCAGGCTCAAGGTCAGGCCCTTGGCGTTCAGGCTCAAACCTTCGAGCATCACGCTGTCGCTGTGCGGCACCAGCACCTGCCAGTTCGCGCGAGTCGGCACACCATTGGCTTTCTGCACCGCTTGATAGAGCGCAAAGTTGATGCCGTCCTGATTACTGCGGATCAACCAGCTCCATACGCCATCCACCTCGCCGTGGTCGATGGAGTATTCGTGACCTTCGACGCGTGGCGCCATGCACACAAAATCCTGCTGTGGCTGATCGGCATCCAGCACCCAGGCTTCGCTGGTGGTCTTGCTGTCGAGTCCCAGAATCAATTGCTTTTCCGAACTGCTGCGATAGCAGTGCAGGAAAAAACGTCCATCCGGCTCGCTGAAGACCAGCTCAGCCGAGCCATCACCCAGGCGGTGGCGATAAAGCTTGTGTGGCCGATGGGTGTCGTCCAGCTCGCCGAAGAACAACGTTTGGCTGTCGTTAGCCCAGGTCATGCTGCCATCGCAATCTTCAAACGGCAGGCTGCTGACCTGGCCGCTGCTCAGTTCCTTGACGTAAAGCTGATACACCTCTTCCCCGGTGGTATCCAGGCTGTAGGCCAGGCGCTGATGGTCCGGGCTGATGCTGAATGCACCCAGTGAAAAGAAACCGCCACCCGCCAATACGTTCGGGTCGAGCAAGACTTCCTCACGGTCTTCGTCAATGCTCAGCGAGTCATCGGCCGGGCGCGGGCAGCGATAGTGCCGCGCGTATTCATCGCCTTCGGTGGTGCGGGTGTAATACAGATACGGCCCCCAGGGAGAGGGCAGGGACAGATCGGTTTCGAGAATGCGCGCCTTGATCTCCTGAAACAGCGTTTCGCGAAGGTCTTCCTGATCGGCCAGTTGCGCCTGTTGCCAGGTGTTTTCCGCTTTCAGGTAATCGAGGACTTCGTCGGTGTCGCGGTTTTGCAGCCACGCGTAGGGATCTGTGCCGTCGGCCTGGCGGGCGATCGGGGCGTTTGCAGCTGAATTCGATGAGGTCATGCTGGGCTCTCTTTTGGAGGCGCCAAACGCTGGCGGGTGAAAATGAAAACCGCTGCGCCGGACTAATACTCAACCCGGACAAGCCGGGTTGGCGAAAAGCCGTTATCATAAGCGCCTCTTTACCTGCCTTACCACGGACGTCATGACCGAGAACGACTATACGATCGCCTGGGGCCTCTACGCATTTGCAGCGCTGGGCTGTCTGCTGGTGGGTTTTCTGATGACCCGCTGGATGTGGCGCTACCTGCGCGAGCCGCTGGTAGTGATCCTTGGTGTGCTGCTGTTTACGCCGACCATGATCGACGCCACTAAAGAAATTTACGCGCCTGCTGTCGCCATCACTGCGCTGGACCTGTTGTTCAAGGTGGGCAGTAACGTCTGGAACGCGCTGTCTGATCTGGCCATGTACGGCATGATCGCCCTGGTGGTCTACGTGGTGTTTGCGCTGATTCGCTGGCCACTGGAAAAAAGCTGGAAAGCCCGTCATCCACAAAAAACGGCCCAGCCAGAAGCCACGACTGAAACCGAAGAGGACGATGAGCCTTTTTCCGGTACCGACCGCTATGCGCGTAAACCTGCGGCACCCACCGTCAACACCAGCAGCCGTTCGCGGGTAGAGCCTCGCCTTTAATACTTTCCCTGGCGCTTGTGTCGCCATGCTGCTGAACGTTTGCAAGCGAGAATCCGAGCATGTGTGAACTCCTGGGCATGAGCGCCAATGTCCCGACCGACATCGTTTTCAGCTTTACCGGTCTGATGCAGCGCGGCGGGCGTACCGGTCCGCACCGTGATGGCTGGGGCATCGGGTTCTACGAGGGGCGCGGCTTGCGCCTGTTTCAAGACCCGGCCGCAAGCAGTGAATCGGAAATTGCGCAGTTGGTGCAGCGTTACCCCATTAAAAGTGAAGTGGTGATAGGTCATATCCGTCAGGCCAACGTCGGGCGGGTATGCCTTTCCAATACGCATCCCTTTGTGCGCGAACTCTGGGGTCGTAACTGGTGTTTCGCCCATAACGGTCAGTTGGCGGATTTCGATCCTCTTGCCACGTTCTACCGCCCGGTCGGCGATACCGACAGTGAGGCCGCTTTCTGTGATTTGCTCAACCGCGTGCGTGAAGCATTCCCTGAGCCGGTAGAGGTGGAAGAATTGCTGCCGTCATTGGTCGACGCTTGCACTCACTACCGCAGTAAGGGCGTATTCAATGGCCTGCTCAGCGACGGTGACTGGCTGTTTTGCTTTTGCAGTACCAAACTGGCACATATCACCCGCCGTGCTCCGTTTGGCCCGGCACGCTTGAAAGATGTCGACGTTATCGTCGACTTTCAGGCTGAAACCACGCCAAATGATGTAGTCACGGTCATTGCTACCGAGCCGTTGACCGAGAATGAAAACTGGAACCGTTACGAGCCAGGACAATGGGCTCTGTGGCGGCGCGGTGAGTGTGTTGCGAGTGGTAATACCCCGGTACTGTAGGAGCCAAATTGTTGGCGAAGCGGTGAGTCAGATACGCTGCTTCGCCAACAAGTTGGCTTCTACAGGAAAGCATCCAGTCCGACATTGATGTTTGGTTTGAGAGGGATCTAAATGCTGCGAAGTTATCTGCGATTGGTCTTGTTCACGGCGGGCTTGTTGTTCGGGGTTCAGATACCGGGGTTTATCAGCGACTACGGCAAGCGAGTCGAGGCGCATCTGCTTGAGGCCCAGCAAAGTGTCAGAGGCTACAACGCCACTGCGCAGCAGTTCTTCAAGGGTGATGTACAGGCGCTGATTCAGCACTATCGCAACAGCGAAGACCCGGTGTTTCGCGCGGATGCCGATACCATCAATACCCTGTTGACCCGAACCCAGGTGCTGCAGCGTGAATGGCTGGCGATGCAAGGCCCATGGTATGCACGAGCGATTCATGTTGCCGTGGCCGCCGATGCCGATATCCGCAGCGAGACCTGGAATGGTTACACCTGGCAGGTACTGCTGGCGCCCGACGTCATCGCTTGGGGCATTATTTGCGCCTTGCTACTCGCGTTCCTGATCGAGAGCTTCTTCCTGATGATCAATTGGGTCGCTACTGGCGGCCGTCGCAAGCATCGGCTGGAGCGGGACTGGCGCTGATAGCGACATGTGCCGTGCTTGAGGGATCGCCCCGATCACCAGTGCAGACTGTGTGAAAACTACTGCAGGCTGGGCACCTTCGGTGCTACGCGCACAATACTGCGTTAAAAACAGGCGAAAAATGCTCATTTAGAACACTAGAGTCGGACGCGACCCCGGCCGTTTTTCGTCTGTTTCTGCCTTGTCTTGCCGTCGCTCGCTACGTTTTCACACAGTCTGAGTGGGAGCGAATTTATTCGCGAATACGGCGGTACAGACGCAGAAGGAGTAGTGGGTGTACATGCCTCTTCGCGATTGAATCCGCTCCTACTGGGCAAGTTCAATGCTGTATCAAACGCCTCAATCACTTTTTCTTATCCGCCCCCCGCGCTTTTATTAGTTGGACTCCACGTCCGGCCTCATCCAAGAATAAGCCATGTCTGACAGGCCCGTCGCAACGCTGCCTTTGCCGGTAACTGGCGCGCTAGACTGAACCTGTTGTCCAAACACGATAAAGCACAGGAGAGACCCATGGGCCGCCTGCTACTCAATTGCGACATCGGCGAAAGCTTTGGTGCCTGGAGCATGGGCCTTGATGCTCAGGTCATGCCATTCATTGATTGCGCCAATGTCGCCTGTGGTTTTCACGCAGGTGACCCCAGCGTGATGCGCAAGACCGTCAGCCTGGCGCTGGCCAATGACGTCATGATTGGTGCGCATCCGGCTTACCCGGATCTGGTGGGCTTTGGCCGCCGTTCCATGGCGTGCAGCCCTGAAGAGATTCAGGATCTGTTGCATTACCAGATCGGTGCGCTGGACGGCGTGTGTCGCGCTCAGGGGGGACGAGTGCGTTACGTCAAACCTCATGGTGCGATGTACAACGACATGATGGCTAACCCTGCGCAGTTACGGGCGGTCATCGAAGGCATCGCCCGTTATGACGCAGAGCTGCCACTGATGCTGCTGGCCATGCGTGACAACAGCAGGGCGCAGGCATTGGCCGATGAGTTCGGCGTGCAGTTGTGGTTTGAAGCTTTTGCTGATCGTGGCTACGAGCCTGACGGCAGCCTGATGTCGCGCAAACTGCCAAACGCTGTGCACCATGATCCGGACGTCATCGTCGCCCAGGCCTTGACCTTCGCCCGCGGCGAGCCGTTGACCGCCAGTGACGGCAGCCAGCTTCCGCTCAAGCCCGATACCCTCTGTGTGCATGGCGACAACGCCAGTTCAGTCGCGGCTGTCCAGCGTATTCGTCAGTCTCTGGATGAGCTGTCCGGCGTATGAAGTTGCGTATCGAAGTGGTCGCGATCGATTGTCTGATGGTGCGTCTGTTCGACACCATCGACGAGAGCAACATGCCGTGGATGCTGGCTGCCACCGCTCGTTTGCGCGAGCAGTTTGCCGGGCATCTGGTGGAACTGGTGCCCTCCTACACCACCTTGATGGTGCAATACGATTTACTGGGGCTTAACCCGCAACAGGCACGCGAGCTGATTCATCTGGCATTGCGCGATCTGGCCCCTGATCCATCCGTCAGCGGTCAGCACCATGTTTTGCCTGTCTGGTATGACCTGAGTGTCGGTCCGGAGCTGAACGTGTTGTCAAAGCGCAGTGGCCTGGACATCAGCGAAGTCATTCGCCGTCACAGCGAACGCCAGTATCAGGTGTTCGCTCTCGGTTTTGCGCCGGGCTTTGCGTTCATGGGGCTTGTGGAGGAAATCCTCGCCGCACCTCGTTTGAACACCCCGCGCAAGCGAGTCGCAGCGGGTAGCGTCGGCATTGCCGAACGTCAGACTGCCGCGTATCCGGTGGTTTCTCCGGGTGGCTGGAACCTTATCGGCCGTACCTGTAGCAAGCTGTTTGACCGTCAGCGCGACGGCTACAGCTTGATGCAGCCCGGCGACACGGTCAGTTTCGCTGCCATTGAGCGTGCTGAGTTTGTGCGTCTGGGTGGCGATGACACGCCACTGGAGGTGCAACCATGAGCGCGCTGCTGATCGAAAACAGTACGCCTCTATGCCTGTTGCAGGACGCTGGGCGGTTCGGTGTTCGTCATCTGGGGGTTACTCAGGGCGGAGCGCTGGATTGGGTGTCCATGTCGTGGGCCAATCGTTTGCTGGACAACCCGCTGGACGCAGCGGTCATCGAAGTGACGCTCGGCGGTCTGACCTTGCTGGCAGAGGAAGATTGCTGTCTGGCGCTGGCCGGTGCCGACCTGGGGGCAATGCTTGATGAGCGTCCGCTGTCGCCTTGGCGCAGCTTTTTCATGAGCAAGGGCCAGCGTTTACGTTTTACCCAGCCACACCTTGGCGCGAGAGCTTATCTGGCTGCGCCTGGCGGTTTTGATGCTCCCCAGGTACTGGGCAGTTGCTCAAGCGTGGGTCGTGAAGAGCTCGGTGGGCTCGACGGGCTGGGTAAAGCGTTGGAGAAGGGGGATCGGTTGAGTTACTCGGGCACCTCATTTTTGCTCGGGGCGCTCACTGAGCAGCAAATCCCTGACTTCAATGACAATGCGCCGCTGGATATCGTACTGGGTGCCCAAGCCAGTGAATTCAGTGGCCAGAGCCTGTTCGATGTCTTCAATAACGACTGGACCCTGGACAGCCGTGCCGACCGCATGGGTGCACGTATGCTTGGGCCGCAGTTGGTGTATCAGGGCGCACCGATGATTTCTGAAGGTATTCCGTTGGGGGCGGTGCAAGTTCCCCCGGATGGTCAGCCGATCATTTTGCTCAATGACCGGCAAACCATCGGCGGCTACCCCCGGCTGGGTGCGCTGACGCCATTGTCCCTGGCCCGTCTGGCGCAACGGCTGCCCGGCAGTACGGTGCGGCTCAAACCGATTGTGCAGACCACGGCGCATGAGCAGCAGGTCGCGTATTTGCAGAGGCTACGCTAATCACCCTGTAGGAGCTGCCGAAGGCTGCGAAAGCGTTTGATCTGACATAACGCTATCGCAGCCTTCGGCAGCTCCTACAGGGCCTGATTCCAATTCGGATCTGGATTACTTCGCCAGATACCGCATGCTTTCTTCCAGCCCGCGCAGTGTCAGCGGGTACATCTGGTCCTCGATCAGGTCGCGCACAATATTGGTTGATGTGGTGTAGGCCCAGGCGTCTTTGGGGTAGGGGTTTATCCAGATGAGTTTCTTGAATTTGGCGGTAAAGCGCTGCATCCAGAGGTAACCGGGTTCTTCGTTCCAGTGCTCGACACTGCCCCCCGCCTGAGTGATTTCATACGGTGCCATCGACGCATCGCCGATGAAGATCACTTTGTAGTCCGCGCCGTATTTGTGCAGTAAATCCTGGGTTGAAAAGCGCTCCGAACCGCGGCGCATATTGTTCTTCCACACTGATTCATAAATGAAGTTGTGAAAGTAGAAGTACTCCAGATGCTTGAATTCGGTTTTGCACGCCGAGAACAACTCTTCGCAGACTTTGACGTGGGCGTCCATCGAGCCGCCGATGTCGAACAACAGCAAAAGCTTGATGGTGTTGCGCCGTTCCGGGCGCATCTGGATATTCAGCAGACCCGCATCGCGCGCGGTGTGGTCGATGGTGCCATCAATGTCCAGTTCCTCCGCAGCACCCTGGCGGGCAAACTTGCGCAGACGGCGCAACGCGACCTTGATGTTGCGTGTACCGAGTTCGACCTGATCATCCAGATTCTTGTACTCGCGCTGGTCCCAGACCTTGACCGCCTTGCCTTGGCGCTCGCCTGCATCGCCCACCCGAATGCCTTCCGGGTTGTAACCGCCTGAACCGAAAGGGCTGGTGCCGCCTGTGCCGATCCATTTGTTACCACCGGCGTGGCGTTCTTTTTGCTCTTCCAGGCGCTTCTTGAACTCTTCAATCAGCTTGTCGAGCCCGCCCAGTGACTGAATCTGCGCACGCTCTTCATCCGACAGCGAACGCTCGAACTCTTTGCGCAGCCAGTCTTCGGGGATCAAGGCCTTGAGGTGATCGTCGAGCTTCTCCAGGCCATTGAAGTAGGCGCTGAAAGCGCGGTCAAACTTGTCGAAATGCCGTTCGTCCTTGACCAGAATCGTCCGGGCGAGAAAGTAGAACTCGTCCATATCGGCGAACGTCACCCGTTGTTTCAGGGCGTTGATCAGGTCCAGCAGCTCACGTACCGAGACCGGCACCTTGGCGGCGCGCATTTCGTTGAACAGATTGAGGAGCATGGTCTCTCCGGAATCAGCGGTTGCCGCGACGGCTCATGAACGCCAGACGTTCGAGCAACTGCACGTCCTGCTCATTTTTGACCAGTGCTCCGGCCAGCGGCGGGATGGCCTTGGTCGGATCGCGTTCACGCAGAACCGCTTCGCCAATGTTGTCGGCCATCAGCAGTTTCAGCCAGTCCACCAGTTCCGAGGTCGAAGGTTTTTTCTTCAGGCCGGGTACTTTGCGCACATCGAAGAACACGTCCAGCGCTTCGCTGACCAGGTCCTTCTTGATGTCCGGATAATGCACGTCGACGATTTGTTGCAGTGTGGCACGATCCGGAAAGGCGATGTAATGGAAGAAGCAGCGGCGCAGGAAAGCGTCTGGCAGCTCTTTCTCGTTGTTAGAGGTAATGATGATGATCGGTCGGACTTTAGCCTTAATGGTCTCGTCGATTTCGTAAACGTAGAACTCCATCTTGTCGAGTTCTTGCAGCAAGTCATTGGGGAACTCGATGTCGGCCTTGTCGATTTCGTCGATCAGCAGGATCACGCGTTCTTCAGCTTCGAAGGCTTCCCAGAGCTTGCCTTTCTTGAGGTAGTTACGCACGTCGTGGACTTTGTCCACGCCCAGTTGCGAGTCCCGCAGGCGGCTGACGGCATCGTATTCATACAGGCCCTGATGAGCCTTGGTAGTCGATTTGATGTGCCAGGTAATCAGCTTGGCCCCGAACGATTCGGCCAGTTGCTCGGCAAGCATGGTTTTACCGGTGCCCGGCTCGCCCTTGACCAGCAACGGGCGCTCCAGGGTGATTGCCGCATTGACCGCCAGCTTGAGATCGTCGGTGGCGACGTATGCGCGGGTGCCTTCAAACTTCATCGGTAAAATCCTCGGTAAACAATGCGCGGACTATAGCGCGCAGGTCTGGCGACTGTGAATGTGGAGCGGGTATTCAGTGGCTGAATAGCGAGTCGGCGTCGCACCGGTCATCGGCATTCGGTGGAAAAACCTGTGGGAGCGAATTCATTAGCGAAGAGGTCCGGCCTGAAAAAATATTTGTTTCTGACACACCGCCTTCGCGAATGAATTCGCTCCCACAGGTTTTGCGTTCGTCTGGCGGAAATTAGCCTTTGCTGTTGTCATACCGCGCATTGAACGCCTGCACGAACGCATTCCTCAGGATCTGCAAAAAGGCCTGAAAGGCGCTGACATCCTGATTATGAACGCTGCCGCTCAGTTCAACCCGGGTCGCGAACTGGTTTTCGCTCTGGTTCTTCAGCACGGTTTCGCCGCCGCCCACCACGGCTTCCCAGATCGAGCGGAAGAAGCCTTTGTTCTGGTTTTCGACGTCCTGTTTCCAGTTAAAGACCTCTACGTCGCGCAGCAGCGGTTTGATGTACCCGGTTAATTGACCTTTATCAGCCTGAGCTTCAATCACCAGATCACCTTGCCCGGCATTGAAGTCGAAGTTGCCATACGCGGAGGCGAGGTCGTTCAAACGCTTGAGTTCGATGCCGGTGGCTCTTAGCCGCAAGTCAAAATCTTCGAAGTTGGTGAACGGGTCGAAGGTTGCGGACGCTTCCATTCTGGCGTGACCTTCAAGCAGTGCCTTGCCCTCGAAGCGAGCGTCGCGGTTGCCTTTCAGGTCTTCAACGTTCGTCAGGTTATAAAGGCTGGCGTTGAGCTTGTCGGCCTCGATTTTCACTTTCGGCGTGGTGCTGAAATTGTTGAAAGTGATCTTGCCGTCGTTGATCCGAACTTCGTTGAGGGTAATCGGTAGCAGCTTGTTTATTTGCTCCTGCCAGTCAGTACCCTGACCGGTCTGCGACGCTTGCTTGTTTTTGCCGCCATCGACAAAGTTGATCTCCGGCTGAGCGAATATCATCTCAGCGACCACTGCATGGTCGTACCACAGATGTTTCCAGCTCACCGCCAGATCAATGACCGGCACCTTGACGAATGGCACCGGCACCTTGCCGTCTACCTTGACGATGTTCAGCCCGTTGATTCTGTAAGCGCCGCGCCATAACTCGACGTCGACATCCGCGACCTGGCCACGGTAGTCGCCCATGTCGGCGAGCTTGTCATTGAGGTAGTCGCGGACTAGATAGGGCAGGGCGATGTGCACGGCGACCAACAGGACAACAATCCCGGCCAAGGTCCAGAGTGGCCAGCTGTAACGACGTTTCATGGCGAGGGTCTCAGGTTCTGATGAGTTGTTGACTCTTCACGTCGGCATCCGTTCGCTGCGACTGGACGCCTACCAGTCATGAGGCATAGGCTTTCACTTTCCAGACCACTGAAGAACGTGCACAAGGACACCGCCATGAGCCGTATTTACGCTGACAATGCCCACTCCATCGGCAACACCCCGCTGGTGCAGATCAATCGCATCGCGCCCCGTGGAGTCACGATTCTGGCCAAGATCGAGGGCCGTAATCCGGGCTATTCGGTGAAGTGCCGGATCGGTGCCAACATGATCTGGGACGCTGAAAGCAAGGGCAAACTCAAGCCCGGCATGGCCATCGTCGAACCCACATCGGGTAACACCGGTATCGGCCTGGCGTTTGTGGCTGCCGCACGTGGCTACAAGCTGATGCTGACCATGCCTGCATCCATGAGCATCGAGCGGCGCAAAGTGCTCAAGGCGCTGGGCGCGGAGTTGGTCCTGACCGAGCCCGCCAAAGGCATGAAAGGCGCTATCGAGAAAGCCGAAGAGTTGCTGGCCAGCGATCCTGAAAAATTCTTCATGCCAGCCCAGTTTGAAAACCCGGCCAACCCGGCGATTCATGAGAAGACCACTGGCCCGGAAATCTGGAACGACACGGATGGCGCGGTTGATGTGCTGGTTGCGGGTGTGGGTACTGGCGGCACCATCACCGGTGTTTCGCGCTACATCAAAAATACTGCGGGCAAACCGATTCTGTCCGTCGCCGTAGAGCCGCTGGTTTCGCCGATCATCACCCAGGCGCTGGCTGGCGAAGAGATCAAACCCAGCCCGCACAAGATTCAGGGCATTGGCGCCGGTTTCATCCCGAAAAACCTTGACCTGTCGCTTGTCGACCGGGTTGAACTGGTCAGTGATGACGAAGCCAAAGCCATGGCACTGCGCTTGATGCAGGAAGAGGGCATCTTGTGCGGTATCTCCTGTGGCGCAGCCATGGCGGCAGCGGTACGCATGGCCGAAACCCCGGAAATGCAGGGTAAAACCATTGTGGTGATCCTGCCGGATTCGGGGGAGCGTTACCTGTCGAGCATGCTCTTCAGCGACCTGTTTACCGACCAGGAGCTGCAACAGTAAGACCTCGTTTACGCTTGTCCGCTTTTTGTCAGGTCGGCGAGGGTTTATGATGCCCGGCTGGCGAACCTTCCCTGCGATGGTTCGCCTTCCAGCGCGATCACCACGACAAGACGTACAGCGGTAAACGAGGAGAGTTAGATGACGTTTTCATTGGCTGCCAAAGTATCGATCCTGATGCTTTTCGTGTGCAGCACGCTGTATGTGCATTTGCGTGGCAAGGCACGATTGCCGCTGTTGCGTCAGTTCGTTAATCATTCGGCGCTGTTCGCTCCTTATAACGCCCTGATGTACCTGTTTTCGCGCGTACCGTCCAAGCCGTATCTGGACCGTACCGCGTTCCCCGAGCTGGATGTGCTCAAGAACAACTGGCAGACCATTCGCGAAGAAGCCATGCATCTGTTCGATGAAGGCTATATCCGTGCTGCCGAGAAGAATAACGACGCCGGTTTTGGTTCGTTCTTCAAGAAGGGCTGGAAGCGGTTTTACCTGAAGTGGTACGACAAAGCCTTGCCGTCGGCTGAAGTGCTGTGCCCGAAGACGGTGGCGCTGGTCAATTCGATCCCCAACGTCAAGGGCGCGATGTTCGCCCTGTTGCCTGGGGACAGCCACCTCAATCCGCATCGTGACCCGTTCGCCGGTTCATTGCGTTATCACCTGGGGCTTTCGACGCCGAACTCCGATGATTGCCGGATTTATGTCGACGGGCAGGTGTATGCCTGGCGCGATGGTGAAGATGTCATGTTCGACGAAACCTATGTGCATTGGGTCAAGAACGAGACTGACGTGACCCGCGTGATTCTGTTCTGCGACATCGAACGGCCGTTGCGGACTCGCGTCATGACCCGCATCAACCGTTGGGTCAGCGCCTTTCTCGGTCGCGCCACTGCCCCTCAGAACACCGACGACGAGCGTGTAGGCGGCATCAACCAGGCCTACGCCTGGAGCAAGCGTTTCAGCGATACCTTCAGCGGCAAGGTCAAGCAATTCAAACGCAAAAACCCCAAAGCCTATCGCGTGCTGCGCCCGGTGCTGGCGGTGGTGGTGCTGACGTTGCTGGGGTATTGGTTGTTTGGGTAGTTCATATCAAAAGATGACGTAATACCTGTAGGAGCGCACGAGCAACGCGAGGCCGCGATGGCGGAGTGTCAGACAAATCGCTATCGCGGCCTCGCGTTGCTCGATGGAGCGCCACCCCGGCAGCTCCTACAAATGAATTCAGTCGCTTGCAGACCGGATCACCTCCGCAGGCCGCAACACCAGCCACAACGACAGCGCAATCAGCACGCCGCCATAGACGTGCGCCATCGACAGCGGCTCATCCAGAAACAACGCCCCCCACAACACGCCGAACGGCGGGATCATGAACGTCACGGTCATCGAGCTGAGCGGGCCGATGCTGGTCATCAGGCGGAAGTACAGGATATAGGCGAACGCGGTGCACACCAGTCCCAGCCCCAGCAGTGACAGCCAGACACTGGCGCCGCCCCAGCTTGCGGGTGGATCGGTCATCACCCGATAGCCGAACAGCGGCAATAACAACAAGGTTGCGCCCAGCATGCTGCCCAGTGCTGAAAGACGGCTGTCCAGCCCACCCTGTCGATCCAGCCAGCGCCGCGTGAGAAAGCCGGCGAACGCATAGCAGGTGGTCGCCAGCAGGCAGGCGAGAGCACCCATCAGCAGTTCCAGATTGAATTCTACCGGGCCCGCCCGAGTCAGAACGCCGACACCGACCAATCCCAGAAAGACGCCGCTGATCTTCATCGCCGAGAGCTTCTCGCTGAAGAATAACCCGCCGACCAGTACGCCCATCAGAGGCGTCGTGGCATTGAAGATCGACGAGTAACCGGCAGGCAATGTTTGTGCAGCAATCGAGTAGAGCGTCGCTGGCAGCCCTGAGTTGATCACCCCCAGCAGCATGCACGTCTTCAGCTTGCCGCGAAAATCCAGGCGCACCCGCATCAGCAGGAAAATGACCAGCAGGCCAGCGGCGGCAATCGATACCCGAAAGAATGCGGTCGGTACGCTGCCCAGCACGGGCGCGATAATACGCATGAACAAAAAGCTCGCTCCCCAGATGGCGGCGAGCACCAGCAGGTTGACGATATCGGCAGGTTTCATGAAAGGTCCTTCTTGGCAGAAGGCCGGGAGTTTTACCGGGAGACGCAATGTCTTGCAACGATTTGTGACGTAATTCGCCAGCCTTCGCTCAACCTCAGCATTGAGTCAGGCAAGTTCTGTTTCTTGCCTATCGTGACGGGAATCCATATCAATTCAATGTTTCAGGTATATGAAGCGAGGATCGAAATTTGAAGGACCAACGGTCAAGTGAATGACGCTTTCATATTTAACTTATTAGTATGTCAGCCGAAACAGCCGTTATGGACTGCCTATTAAAGCCCTGAACAGGAAGAGTGCCTTGAATTTAGCGCCAACTTATTGGCTTTCTGCTGGAGGCCTTGCCAGCCAGGGCTTGCAGCTTGGGTGGAGATATTTAGGTTGTCGCTGTCTGCGATCGCGATATCAGCGTTAATCGCAGGGATATCAGGCTGGATTAATGGAACGTTGGTTCCAGTCAGAGCAGACATTCTGCCTTTGTCCCTATAAAGCCGGTGCCCTGAACAAATGATGTCTATGTGATTTGAGAGGAAGTCTCGATGACTTTGAAGTTCCGTCATAAAATTCTGCTGGCTGCCTCGATTATCGTGGTATTGGCGTTCGCATTATTCACGTTGTACAACGACTATCTGCAACGCAACACCATTACCAAAAACCTTGAAAACTCGGTGGCCCAGGCGGGCGAGTTGACCGCGACCGGCATTCAGAGCTGGCTGAGCGGACGCATTCTTGTGCTGGAAAACCTCGGGCAGAACGTCGCCCGCCAAGGCACCAAGAGTGATCTGGGCGGCCTCGTCGGCCAGCCGTCGCTGACGTCGACTTTTCAGTTCACTTATATCGGTGATGCTGACGGCGTGTTCACCCAGCGGCCGGACGCTGAAATGCCTGCCGGTTATGACCCGCGTAAACGCCCTTGGTACACCTCGACGGTAACCGCCGACAAGACGATTATCAGCGCGCCGTATCTGGCCTCGGTCGGAGGACTGGTCGTTACCATCGCCAGCCCGATCAAGATCAATGGCAAGCTTGCGGGTGTTGCAGGCGGCGATTTGAGCCTCGAAACCCTGGTCAAAATCGTTAACTCGGTAGAGTTTGGTGGCCTTGGGCATGCCTTTCTGGTCAGCGGCGACGGGCAGGTCATCGTCAGCCCGGACAAAGATCAGGTGATGAAAAACCTCAAGGATATTTATCCTGGCCAAACCCTGACGCTGGACAAGACCTTGCGTGAAGTGACCCTCAACGGTCAGCAACGCCTGCTGTCATTTACCCCGATCAGTGGGTTACCGGGTGCAGATTGGTACATCGGTCTGTCCATCGACCGGGACAAAGCCTACGCGCCATTGAGCGAATTCCGTACCTCGGCGCTGATTGCCATGGTGGTTGCTGTATTGGTCATCGCTTTGCTGCTGAGTCTGTTGATCAGTGCGCTGATGCGTCCGTTGACTGCGATGGGCCGCGCCATGCAGGACATCGCGCAGGGGGAGGGTGATCTGACTCGCCGCTTGAGTATTCAGGGCAAGGATGAATTTGCCGATCTGGGTGGTTCATTCAACCAGTTCGTCGAGCGCGTGCATGCATCCATCTCGGAAGTCTCTTCGGCGACGCTACTGGTCCATGACCTGTCGCAAAGGGTAGAGCAGTCATCCAATTCCTCGATCCTCGGGTTTGATGAGCAAAGTGCCCGCACCAACAGCGTGGCCGCCGCGATCAACGAACTCGGTGCTGCCACTCAGGAGATTGCCCGCAACGCTTCCGACGCCTCAGCTCAGGCCAGTCAGGCCCGGGAGCAGGCAGAAGACAGTCGCGCAGTGGTGGAAAAAACCATCCATGCCATGACCAGTCTGTCATCCAAGATCAGCGATTCCTGCACGCAAATTGAAACCCTGAATACCAGCACCGAAAACATCGGGCAAATTCTCGACGTGATCAAAGGCATTTCGCAACAGACCAACCTGTTGGCGCTCAACGCCGCTATTGAGGCTGCGCGTGCGGGTGAAGCTGGTCGTGGCTTTGCGGTAGTCGCCGATGAAGTGCGTAACCTGGCGCATAGGACCCAGGAGTCTGCCGACCAGGTGCACAAGATGATCGGCGAGTTGCAGCAGGGCTCTCATGACGCGGTCGAGAACATGAACCAGAGTCAGGCCAGTAGCCGCGACAGCGTTGACGTTGCCAACCAGGCGGGTAGCCGGCTGATCAGTGTCACCCAGCGCATCAGCGAGATCGACGGTATGAACCAATCGGTGGCTGCTGCCACTGAAGAGCAGACCGCCGTGGTGGAAACACTCAACGTCGACATCAGCCAGATCAATATGCTTAACCAGCAGGGCGTGGCCAACCTCAACGAAACCCTGTCCGACTGCGCCGCGCTGTCTCAGCAGGCCGGGCGGCTCAAGCAGTTGGTGGCAAGCTTCAAGATTTAACAGGCTGGATTTGCGGGCTTACCTTGTTATGCCTGCAGGATTGTATTCCTCTGTGGGAGAGGGCGTTATTTCTGGCGCAGGATATTTAGCGAATGTCCCGACGTCCTCCCGGCTAAAGCCGGTCCTGCGGGAGGGCGTAGAACCTGTGGGGGGGGGGGGTGGGGGGGGGGGGGGGGGGGGGGGGGGGGGGGGGGGGGCCGCGGCCGCGCGGAGGGCGCGCCCGCCCGGGCC
>NZ_JBTOQI010000026.1:0-37129 GCF_055283875.1 Pseudomonas sp. HP_14
CTTCAGCGATGAGCGCCGTGCTGAGATCGGCTTCTCCCCGCGCACTCGCTGGCCCCTGCGCCGCTGGTATATCTGGCGTGTACTCAGCTTCTGGAAAATGCCCTATATGATCGCCGAATGGGGCCATAAAGCGGGCACTCCGTATATCCCGGAAAAAGTCCGCGAGTGGTCAGCGCCTATTCCTCCAGACCAATGGGCCAAACCCAGCCCGGAACTGCAACGCGCGACAAAAGTGGTTGAGCAGGCCATGAACAGGAAAAAGAACAAGCTGGACTTCCGTTCTGCCTGCCAATTGATAGAGGACAGGTAAACAGACATTTACTGGCAATCAAACCCGCTCCGTCATCGCCGCCAACGCCACCGAAGTCGCCGCCGTCCGCGTCTCGACGCCCAGCTTTATGTAGATATGTTCCAGGTGCTTGTTCACCGTGCGCGGGCTGAGTTGCAGAATGTCACCGATGTCTTTGTTAGTCTTACCGCAGGACACCCAGCGCAGTACTTCGATTTCTCGTTCGGTGAGCTGGAAGCGGCTGGAGAGTTTGCCGTAGGCGGGCTTGTCGTCGAAGCCCAGGCTGGCGGATTGTGAGGCGTTGCGGGCAGATTGCAGGATGCGCGCGGTGCGTAAATGGGAGGCGACCCGTGCCAGAACCTCGTCGCAGACGATGGGTTTGGTCACGTAGTCGATGGCCCCGGCTTCAAAGCCTTTGACCACGTGTTCGCTGTCGGTGAGGGCGGTCATGAACAGGATCGGAATGTTAGCGCTTTCCGGCTGTGCCTTGATCCGGCGACAGGTTTCGAAGCCGTCCAGACCGGGCATCATGGCGTCGAGCAGGATCAGGTCCGGGCGCCTGCGCTGAATGCGGTTTAGAGCGCTGCTGCCGTCCAGAGCCACCAGCACCATGTAGCCGGCTTCGTCCAGCGCGTCGGAGAGCAGCGCGAGATTGTCCGGGGTGTCGTCGACGATCAGGATCACGCTGTTATCAGCGGGTTGGATCGGGGCGTTCATTGAGGGCCTCCTTCAATTGCAGGCTGAGTTCATCCAGACGAAAGCCCTTGGCGAGGGTTCGCAGGTCGGCGATGAAGCTGGCGCTGGTGATGCTTTCCCGCTCGATGGCATCGAGTTTGGCCTGGATGCCACGCACATAACCCAGGCCGCACAGCTCGTACAGATCCAGCAGATCCTGACGGGGCGGCAGAGTCCACGGCGCTTTGACCACCGAGACCGAGCGCAGGCGACGCAACCATTGCAGTTGCAAGTGGTGCTGAATGCGATCCAGCAGTTGCTGGATGTGTACCGGCTTGGCGAGATAGTCGTTGCAGACCTCAGGCAGGCTACGCTCCTTGTCGTCGGTAAACGGATTGGCGTTCGCTGAAATGATGATGATCGGTGCCAGCGACAGGGCGTTGCGGCGGATCAGGCGGCTGGTTTCCCAACCGTCCATGTCCGGCATCGATAAATCCATGAGAATCAGGTCCGGGTGCAGCAGCGACACCTGACGAATTGCTTCCTGACCATTCGCTGCCTGGGCGACTTCAAAGCCCAGCGGTGTGAGCATGCCGCTGATGACTTTGCGATGCTCGATATGATCGTCCACCACCAGAATCAGCTGTCGCTCGCCCTCATAGCCCATGACGTCGTGATCCACATGGATCACCGCCTTGGGTACCCGGACTTCCGACAGAAACAGCCGGACCTGAAAGCGCGTGCCTTCGTCGGGCTGGCTGGTAACGGACAAGGCGCCGCCCATCAACGAGGTGAGCATGCGTGTGATGGTCAACCCCAGGCCCACGCCGTTGTCCTGACGCACCAGACCGCCGCGTTCGAAGGGCTGGAAGATCCGCTCGATCTGCTCGGGAGCGATGCCGATTCCGGTGTCGATGATGTCGAAAATCGCCGTTTCCCGGCGGTAACTGACGCGCAGGCAGACTTCGCCGCTGTCGGTGAAATTTACCGCGTTGCCCAGCAAATTGATCAGGATTTGCCGCACGCGTTTCTCGTCGCCGCGAACCACCGCAGGCATGCGGCCTTCTACGTCGAGCCGGAAGGTCAGGCCCTTTTCCCGCGCTGTCGGGGCAAACATCTGCTCAAGATCGTGAAGGAATTCCTGAAAGAGGATTTCCGACGGCTCAAGGCGCAATTTGCCGGCCTCGATTTTGGCGACATCCAGTAATCCGTCGATCAACGACAGCAAGTGCGAACTGCTGCGCAGGATGGTCGCCAGCGGATCCTGCTGATGGGCCGGTGTTGCAGGGTCGCGTTGCAGAATCTGGGTGAAACCGAGAATGCTGTTCAGCGGTGTGCGCAGCTCATGAGACAGGCCGGTCACGTAGCGGCTCTTGGCCGCATTGGCTGCCTCCGAGGCTTCTTTGGCTTTTTGCAGGGCCTGATCAGTCTTATCGTGAGCATCGATTTCCTGCATCAGCAATGAAGTCTGGCGGTCCGATTCTTCCAGCGCCACACGACGGCTTTCCCGGGTCAGTACTACCCACCAGGCCAGAATTCCGGCGAACACGCAGAGGGTGAAGAACGCTTTGAGAAAGGCGAGAAACAGCGTGTGATGCACGGCGGGGGACTGGTCAATCAGGCTGTGAGACACCTGGCCATAGATCACCGCAAGAGCACCGGAAATGGTCAGCAGCAGGATCGTCAACAGACCCAGGTATTGCGCCAGTCGGGTATGCAGATAGTGCAGCGGCAGTTTCGGCAGCACTTTGCTGATCACGTCTTCGAACTGCATCGACAGCCGCGCGCGGCTTTTGCACTGGTCGGCGCAGCGGGCGTCCAGCGAACAGCACAACGAGCAGATGGGCGAGCTGTAAGCCGGGCAGTAAGCCATGTCCGGCGTTTCGAATTCATTGCTGCACAAGCCACAGCGCAGGCTCGTCTGCTGCCCGAGCGGGAAGAGTTGCAGCGGGTCGCTGGTGCGTGCGATGTAGTACTTGCCTTGGGTCCACCACGCGATCAACGGTGCCGCAATCAACGCCGTGGTGAGGGAAATCAGCGGCGGGGCGGCCTGAGCCAGTTCGCCGAATGCCCCGAAATGGGCACTGATCGACAGCAATGAAGCAATCGACATGGCGCCGACGCCGACGGGGTTGATGTCATACAGGTGCGCGCGTTTGAATTCGATGTGTTTCGGCGAGAAGCCCAGCGGCTTGTTGATCACCAGATCCGCTACGAGGGTGCCGATCCAGGCAATGGCCACGTTGGCGTACAGGCCGAGCACTTGCTCGATCGCGTCGAATACTCCCAGCTCCATCAGGATCAGGGCGATGGCGACGTTGAACACCAGCCACACCACACGGCCCGGATGACTGTGGGTGACGCGGGCAAAAAAGTTCGACCAGGCCAGAGAACCGGCGTAGGCATTGGTCAGGTTGATCTTGATCTGGGAAATGATCACGAACAGCACCATGGCCGCCAGGGCCCATTCCGGGGAGCTGAACACGTACCGGAAGGCGACCAGATACATCTGCGTCGGCTCGGCCGCACGCTCAATGGGGACTTCGTGTTGCAGGGCGAGAAACGCAAGAAACGCTCCGGCCATGATTTTCAGCGCGCCGGGGATGATCCAGCCGGGGCCTGCCATCAGCAGCGCCGCCCACCAGCGTTTACGGTTCTTGCGGGTTTTTTCCGGGAGAAAGCGTAAATAGTCGACCTGTTCGCCGATTTGCGTCACCAATGACAGCGCGACGCTGAACGCTGCACCAAAGAACAGCAGATTGAACGTGCCGCCTTCGCCCTCACGCCCGGCAAACGTGGTCAGGTCGGAGAGGGCTTCGGGGTTTTTCCAGATCACGAAGATGTACGGGACCAGCAACAAGGTCAGCCATAACGGCTGCGACCACATCTGCAAACGACTGATCAGGGTAATGCCGTATGCCACAAGGGGAATGACGATGATCGAACAGATCACGTAGGCCATGGCCAGGGGTATCTGGAAATACAGCTCGATGGCCAGGGCCATGATTGCCGCTTCCAGAGCAAAAAACAGGAAGGTGAAACTGGCGTAGATCAGCGACGTGATGGTCGAACCGATGTAGCCGAAGCCCGCGCCACGGGTCAGCAAGTCCATGTCTACGCCGTAGCGGGCCGCGTAATAGCTGATGGGCAGACCCGTCAGGAAAATCACCAACGCCGTGGCCAGGATCGCCCACAAGGTGTTGGTGAAGCCATAACTCATGACCAGCGCGCCGCCGATGGCCTCCAGCGCCAGAAACGAAACCGCCCCAACGGCGGTATTGGCGATGCGGAACTCCGACCATTTTCGGAATGATTTGGGCGTGAAGCGTAAGGCGTAGTCCTCCATGGTCTCGTCAGCGACCAGGCTGTTGTAATCGCGGCGAACCTTGACGATGCGTTGGGAGCCGGAGGGTCGCACTTGGCGTGTTCCTGAAAAGGATGTTTATGGTTATGGGTTGCCAACAGCAACTTCCGTGCCTCCCTGGCGCCTATTTCTGTAGGAGCTGCCGCAGGCTGCGAAGCGGTGTGTCATGAAAAACCATTCGCAGCCTTCGGCAGCTCCTACAGGTAAAGGGCATTTCTGCGCGCAATCATCCTCGCTTTTGCGCAGTCCGGCCCTACGTCAAATGACGTAGCCGGGTACGTCATGATGCGTATACCCGGTTTTGCTCCTCGACCTCATGCTTGCCGCAGTCTCACCACAGGGCCTTTGCGGACCGTGGCGCATTTAAAAAAAACAGGCAAAGCACAGGAGCGGGAACATGAATTCACGACTGACAGGTGCCAAAAGGTTTTTGCCACGTCGATTGGCGCTGGGCGCTGCTGCGCTTTCGCTGATTGCGGCAGGGGTGTTCGGGCAAGTGGCGCTGGCCGATGACGCCAATACCACCGGGCTGGCCGTGACCGCGACCGAAGTGACGGTCGGCCAGTTGCACTCGGCCACCGGCACCATGGCCATCTCTGAGACAGGCTCGATCCAGGCCGAGCGTCTGGCCATCGACCAGATCAACGCGTCGGGCGGGATTCTCGGGCGGCAGATTAAAGTCGTGCAGGAAGACGGCGCGTCTGACTGGCCGACCTTCGCCGAAAAAGCCAGGAAGCTGCTGGTAGGCGACAAGGTCGCAGCAGTGTTCGGCTGCTGGACCTCGGCTTCACGTAAAGCCGTTTTGCCGGTCTTCGAGAAGGAGAACGGCCTGCTGTACTACCCGACTTTTTATGAAGGCCTGGAACAGTCGAAAAACGTGATTTATACCGGCCAGGAAGCCACCCAGCAAATTATTGCCAGCCTCGACTGGATCGCCAAAACCAAAGGCGCCAAAACCTTTTACCTGATTGGCTCGGACTACATCTGGCCGCGCACCTCCATGAAAATCGCCCGTAAACACATCGAAAACGTGCTCAAAGGCACTGTGGTCGGCGAGGACTACTACCCGCTGGGCAACACTCAATTCGGCTCGCTGATCAACAAGGTCAAGTTGAAAAAGCCTGATGTGGTGTTCGCCGCCGTGGTCGGTGGTTCCAACGTGGCGTTCTACAAACAGCTCAAAGCCGCTGGCGTTGACTCCACCAAACAGACCTTGTTGACCTTGTCGGTGACCGAAGACGAGTTACTGGGCATCGGCGGCGAAAACATGAAGGGCTTCTACGCCTCCATGAAGTACTTCCAGAGCCTGGACAACCCGAACAACAAAGCCTTCGTTGATGCGTTCAAGGCCAAGTACGGCAAGGATTCGGTGATGGGCGACGTGACCCAGGCCGCCTATCTCGGCCCATGGTTGTGGAAAGCAGCAGTCGAGAAGGCCGGTAGCTTCGATATCGACAAAGTGGTTGCCGCATCGCCTGGCATCGAGCTCAAAACCGCGCCTGAAGGCTACGTCAAGGTCCACGAAAACCACCACCTGTGGAGCAAGACCCGCATTGGTGAAGTGCAGACCGATGGTCAGTTCAAGGTGATCTACGAGTCGGACCTGATCGAGCCGAATCCTTTTCCGAAGGGCTACCAATAACCGCTGACCACACCTTTCCTGTAGGAGCGTAGCTTGCTCGCGATCGGCTGCGAAGCAGTCGTAAAAATGGTGAATTCACCATGGTCTGAAGGTCGTGCCGACCTTATCGCGAGCAAGCTGCGCTCCTACAGAAAATAGCAGTGCAGCTCATGCACTGCGTTTTCCACCTCGGAGACCATCATCATGGAATGGCTATCGGAATTTGGTGCCATCGCGGCCATGCAGGGGTTCAACGGGTTATCCGTATTCTGCGTGCTGCTGCTGATGGCCCTGGGGCTGGCGATTATTTTTGGCCAGATGGGCGTGATTAACATGGCCCACGGTGAATTCCTCACCATCGGTGCCTACACCACGTACGTGATGTCCAGCCTGACGTTGCAGTACATGCCGTCCATGCAGCCGTACTACTTTTTCTTCGCCATCGCGTTGTCGTTCGTGGTGGCCGGGGCCATTGGCTGGGTTGTCGAATCGGTGATGATCAGCCGTTTGTACCATCGCCCACTGGATACCTTGCTCGCCACCTGGGGTTTGTCACTGGTGATGCAGCAAGCCTTTCGCTCGATCTTCGGCGCCCGCGAAGTCAGCGCCACCCCGCCTGAATGGCTGATGGGCTCAGTGAGCCTCAGCGATACCATCGAGATCCCGCGTAACGGCCTGTTTGTCATGGGCCTGACCATTTTGCTGACCGCGACGATCTTCCTGATGCTGTACCGCACCCGCTGGGGCCTGCACGTTCGCGCCACGGTGCAGAACCGGATCATGAGCCGCGCGGTGGGCATCAATACCCGCAAGGTCGACCGCATGACGTTTGCCCTGGGCTGCGGTGTCGCCGGAGTCGCGGGCGCTGCGTTCACCACCATCGGCTCCACCGGGCCCACTGCGGGTTCGCTGTACATCGTCGACACCTTTCTGGTGGTGGTTTTCGGCGGTGCGCAAAGCTTGTTCGGCACCATCGCCTCGGCGTTTGCCATCGCTCAGACCCAGTCGATTTCCGAATTTTTCATGAGTGGTTCCATGGCCAAGGTCCTGACCCTGTCTGCCGTGATCCTGATTCTGCTGATGCGCCCGCAAGGGTTGTTTTCCAGCAAAGTACGTAAATAAGAGGCCACCCCATGAATGCTCTAAACAAAGTGCTCGGTGGTCGACAAGGTGTCGTCGGCGTGCTGATCCTGGCTGTGCTGATTCTGGTGGTCTTTCCGCTGACGCTGGACGCCTTCCGGCTGAACATGGTCGGCAAATACCTGACCTACGCGTTCGTCGCCGTCGGTTTGGTGTTGTGTTGGGGGTACGGCGGCATTCTCAGTCTCGGCCAGGGCGTGTTCTTCGGCCTTGGCGGTTACTGCATGGCGATGTTCCTCAAGCTTGAGGCATCGGATCCGGAAAGCACCAAAATCCAGTCAACGCCCGGTATCCCGGATTTCATGGACTGGAACCAGATCACTGAACTGCCGTGGTTGTGGGTGCCGTTTCACAGCTTCACGTTCACCGTCATTGCAGTAATCGCCGTGCCGGTGATTCTTGCCCTGGTGATCGGTCTGGCGATGTTCAAGCGCCGGGTCGGTGATGTGTACTTTTCCATCGTGACTCAAGCCATCGCGCTGATTCTCACGGTGCTGATCATTGGCCAGCAAGGGCTGACCGGTGGCGTCAACGGCATCACTGATTTGAAGACGCTGCTGGGTTGGGACATCCGCGGCGACGGGGCAAAACTTGCCTTGTACTTCATCAATGCGGGGCTGCTGTTCGCCTGCATTCTGATCGGTAAATTCATCCTTGCCTCCAAGCTCGGCCGACTGCTGATGGCCATGCGCGATAAGGAAGAACGGGTGCGTTTTTCCGGCTATGACGTGGCCAGTTTCAAGATTTTCGTGTTCTGCGTGGCTGCGGCTTTCTCGGCCATTGGCGGCGCGATGTTTGCCTTGCAGGTGGGCTTCATGTCGCCGTCGTTCGTGGGCATCGTGCCCTCCATCGAGATGGTGATCTTCGCTGCAGTGGGCGGGCGCATGTCGCTGCTTGGCGCGGTGTACGGCTCGCTGCTGGTCAACTACGGCAAGACCTACTTTTCCGAATCCTTCCCTGAATTGTGGCTGTACCTGATGGGTGGCCTGTTCATCGCGGTGGTCATGTACTTCCCCAACGGTCTGGCCGGTTTGTGGGAAAGCCACGGGCGCAAATGGCTTGCCGGTTTGCGCGGTAAACCTGCGCCGGTGCTTGAAAAGCCGCACATCACGCCGGTACAGGCGATGCCCAAAGCCAGCGTCACGCCACTGGAGACTCAGCCATGAGCAGCCCGACAGGCTTTCAGATGCACAAGCCGGTGTTGGCCATCGAAGGGCTGACGGTGTCTTTCGACGGTTTCAAGGCGGTGGACGATCTCAATCTGTACATCGACCGCAACGAGGTGCGGGTGGTCATTGGCCCTAACGGCGCTGGCAAGACCACGGTACTGGATCTGATCTGCGGCAAGACCCGGGCCACGGGTGGCAGCATTCAGTTCGAGGGCCGTGAACTGACCAAAATGCATGAGTACGACATTGTCCGTGCCGGGGTCGGTCGTAAATTCCAGACCCCATCGATCTACGACAACCTGAGCGTTTTCGAAAACCTGGAAATGTCCTTTCCTGCAGGGCGCTCGGTGTTCGGCGCACTGTTTTTCAAGCGCTCCGATGAAGTGGTCGCACGGGTCAGGGATGTCGCCGCAGACATCTTCCTTGGCGACTTGCTTGAGCAGCAGGCGGGTCTGCTATCCCACGGCCAGAAGCAGTGGCTGGAAATCGGCATGTTGCTCATGCAAGACCCGCAACTGCTGATGCTCGACGAGCCGGTCGCCGGGATGAGCGTCAGTGAACGTTCGCAAACGGCCGAGCTGCTCAATCGCATCAGTCAGGGGCGATCGGTACTGGTCATTGAGCACGACATGGAGTTCGTCAAAAGCATCGCTCACAAGGTCACGGTGCTGCATCAGGGCAAGGTGCTGGCGGAAGGCAGCATGGAATCGGTGCAGACCAACCCGAAAGTCATTGAAGTCTATCTGGGCCACTAATCAGGAGCGCGGCATGTTCAAGATCAATCAGCTGGCGTGTGGTTATGGCCAAAGCCAGATCCTTCATGGCCTGGACCTCAGTGTTGAAAAGCAGGAAATCGTGGCGGTCATGGGCCGTAACGGCATGGGCAAGACCACGCTGTTCAAAAGCCTGATGGGCATCCTGCCGCAGTGGGGCGGCCAGGTGCAGGTCGAGGGCGTTGACGTGTCGGCCATGGAAACCCATTCCCGGGTCGAACATGGCATGGCTTACGTGCCGCAGGGGCGGATGATTTTCCCGGCCATGAGCGTGCTGGAAAACATTCAGACCGGCTTGCCTGCATCGGCTCGCGGCATCGTGCCGGAAGATTTGTACGCGCTGTTCCCGGTGCTTTACGACATGCGCGGCCGACGTGGCGGCAACCTGTCCGGCGGTCAGCAGCAGCAACTGGCGATTGCCCGCGCGCTGGCGACCAACCCCAAGGTATTGCTGCTTGATGAGCCGACTGAAGGCATCCAGCCGTCGATCATCAAGGACATCGCCCGCACCCTGAAAGAGATTCGCACGTTGCGCAACCTGACCATTGTGGTCTCCGAGCAGGTGCTGTCGTTCACCCTTGAAATCGCTGATAGATTCCTGGTGATCGAGAAGGGGCGTTTCGTGATTGAAGAGACCCGGGCCAATGTCGATGAAGCGACGATCAGTCGGTATTTGTCGGTTTAGTAATCCCCCAGATATGTAGCGTTTTATCAGGCGCCATCGCGAGCAAGCTCACTCCTACAGGTGAGTGCATTCCAACTGTAGTAGCGACCGGGGTGGCGATCCACCTTGCTCGCGATGGCGTCAGTAAAGCCAACCGATGAACCCAAGGAGAAACGCCATGACCGAAACGCTGATCAAAGTCGACCTCAACCAGCCCGCTACCGAAAACGAAAACATTCACAACCGCTGGCACCCGGATATTCCGATGGCGGCGTGGGTCAAGCCGGGGGATGACTTCATCCTCGAAACCTATGACTGGACCGCCGGCGCGATCAAGAACGATGACGACGCCAGCGATGTGCGCGACGTGGACCTGTCCACTGTGCATTATCTGTCCGGCCCGATTGGCGTGCATGGCGCTGAGCCGGGTGATTTGCTGATCGTAGACCTGCTGGACATCGGCGCACGGGCCGATTCCCAATGGGGGTTCAACGGGTTTTTCTCGCGGCAGAACGGCGGTGGTTTTCTCACCGATCATTTCCCTTCGGCACAAAAAGCCATCTGGGACTTCAAGGGCATGATGACCAGCTCCCGACATATTCCCGGTGTTGAGTTCGCCGGTCTGATTCACCCCGGCCTGATCGGCTGTCTGCCGGATCACAAGATGCTCGCCGAGTGGAACAAGCGCGAACAGGAACTGATCGACACCAACCCGACCCGCGTGCCGCCACTGGCCAACCCGCCGCACGCGAAAACCGCGCATCTGGGCAAGCTAAAAGGTCCGGCTCGCGACATGGCGGCAGCCACCGGCGCAAGGACTGTGCCGCCCCGTGAGCACGGCGGCAACTGCGACATCAAGGATTTGTCCCGTGGTTCGAAGGTGTTCTTCCCGGTCTATGTCGACGGTGCCGGCCTGTCAGTGGGCGATCTGCACTTCAGCCAGGGCGATGGCGAAATCACCTTCTGCGGCGCTATCGAAATGGCCGGCTGGGTGCACATGCGTGTCGAGCTGATCAAGGGTGGCATGGAGAAGTACGGCATCAAGAACCCGGTGTTCAAGCCCAGCCCGATTGTGCCCACGTACAACAAATACCTGATCTTCGAAGGTATCTCGGTGGACGAATCAGGCAAGCAACATTATCTGGACGTCAACATTGCGTATCGCCAGGCGTGCCTGAACGCAATCAACTACATGACCAAGTTCGGCTACTCACCGGCTCAGGGTTACGCGTTGCTTGGCTCGGCACCGGTGCAAGGCCATATCAGCGGCATTGTCGACATTCCCAACGCCTGTGCGACGTTGTGGCTGCCGACGGAAATCTTCCAGTTCGACATCAACCCGAACGCCAACGGCCCGACCAAAATGATTGACGGTTTGGTTGATTTGCCGATTGCCTACGATTTGTAGATTGTCGTCACCTCTCTGTAGGAGCTGCCGAAGGCTGCGAAGCGGCGGGTCAGTTGAACCCATTCGCAGCCTTCGGCAGCTCCTACAGGAGATCACTATCAGGAATCTGGCCCATGCCCATGTACGAATTCGATTGCCCCAGCTGTGGGGATTTCTCAGCCCTCAAACCTATGGCCGAGAGCGGCGCGCCGTGCGCCTGCCCGCAATGCGGCGAGTCAAGCATGCGAGTGATTTTGTCCGCGCCCGGCTTGAGCACGGTGTCAGGTAACAAACGCCGGGCCATCGAGACCAACGAGCGTAGCGCCCACGCGCCCAAGACCGTTGCCGAGTATCAGGACAGCAAACGCCACCCCAGCGGCTGCAGTTGTTGCGGGCCGAGCAAACCCGTGGTGCCCACCAAAACCAATCCCCATGCGCTGAAAGGCAAGGCAGCGGGACGGCCGTGGATGATCAGTCATTGAGGCTAATTACTGGCTGGCTGCAGTCTTGTGGGAGCCGGGCTTGCCCGCGATATAGGCACCGCATATCTCAGGTCAATCGCATACAGCCTTATCGCGGGCAAGCCCAGCTCCCACATAAACATCGAGTCAGAAGGATCAGTTGCGCCAAGGCCTCAGCCACAACGCCAGGCCTGCTAACAACACCGCCCCATACGCACAACTCAGCCCCAGTTGCAGCCAGGTGTCGCTGATCGGATGCAGCATCAGCGCTGCCACTAGCATGGCGGCAGCACCCAGTGCCCACTGGCTTTGCCATGGGACAAACGTCAGCAATTGCTGGCGGCGCATCAACAGCAGGCCGGTAATGATTGCTCCGGCCAGCGCCGCAATGGCAATGCCGATCAGACCGAGGAAAAACGGCAGCACCCCCAGCAGCAAGGCGTTGCACAGGTTGCCGATCAATTCGCAGTTCAGCGGCATGCGGGTATCGCCCGCCGCGTAGGCATAGCGCGCCAGCAAGGCATTCCAGGCACCAAACATCAGTGGCACGGCAAACCAGGCGAGCAATTCCGGCAGCGGGCCGTCGTGGGCCAGGCTGGGCAGTAGCAATACCACCAGCGCTCCCGAGGCGCCGATCAAACCGGCAATCGCGGGCAGGGTGAGCAACGTGGCGCTGCTCAGGCCTTTGCGCAACAGTACAAGGCGCTGATCGGCCGCACTGCCACTCATCAAACCCAGCAGCACCTGATTGAGACTCATCAGGGCAATCAAGGGCAGATTGATCAGCTTGCGGGCCAGGTTGATCCAGGTCACTGCGCCTTCGCCCAGTAACGAGGCAACCATACGCTCCAGTAACGCCAGGCCCTGGCTGGCGAGATTGCTGCTCAACAATGGGCCGATACGTTGCAGAAGCTCCCGGCCGACGCCGGGTTCGCCTTGCCATCGCCAAGGCTTCCAGCCCATCCGGTGTAACGTCGGCAGCAATGTGCCAGGCATAAGCAAACTGCCCAGCACGCAGGACAGCGCCAGGCCGACGGGTGTGGCCGCATGACTGGCAACGGCGAGGTAAATCACGGGCGGCAGGTTGAACAACAACGAGCCAAGCCCGGCCATGACGAATCGTTGTTGCGCCTGCAGCGGCACGCACAACAATGCATGCAGCAAGAAGCCCGGTGCGCACCATGCCAGCCATTGCAGGCTGCTACCTGCCAACGCGTAACCGCTGTCGTCCAGCCCCGGCCCGATGCCGCGTACCCATAGCGGCGCGCCAAGGCTCAACAGCAGCGCCAACGCCAGGCCACACAGCAACAGACGTGGCGCCAATGCATTGAGCCAGCGTTGTTGTGCGGGCAGATCGCGCTGTTGATACAAGGGCAGCGCCGCTGCGCTCAACAAGCCGGCCGCCAAGGCCATGCGCAGGGCTTCAGGGAGAAACATCGAGACCAGAAACGCGTCGCTTTGCGCCCCGGCACCCCAGGCGGCCACCAGCAGCCATTCACGGGCAAACCCCGCGGCCAGGCCGGTCAGCGTGGCCAGGGTTAGCCACAGGGTTGAGCCGAGCATGCGTCAGCCTTAATGAAACAAAGTGAACAGGCCTTTGCCGCCCACTTTGTAATTGAGACCGCGTGCCCGTTCGCCTTTGATCTCAGCGTTCGGCCCGCCGACGATGGCATAGGGCGGGACCGGTTTGGAGACCACGGCCGCGCCGCCGACCACCGCACCTTCGCCGATTTCGGCGCCAAAAGAGAGCAAGGCGCGGCTGCATATCCAGGCGTAGTCATGGATATACACCGGCCCACCGACGGCCCAGAATTCCGGTGCCTGCAGGTCGTGACCGCCTGCGATGATCAAGACGTGGGAAGCGACGGTCACGTGGTTGCCAATGATCAGTCCGCCGCGGGCATCCAGCTGACAGTGCCAGCCGATGGTGGTGTCATCGCCGATGCGCAGGCTGTCAACGCCGAGAATTTCGGTGTTGCGCCACACGCTGGAGCCTTTGCCGATTTTCGCCCCGCCGATGCGCAGCCACGTCAAACGTACAGTGTGGCTGGGGATCTTGCAGATCAGAATGTTGTACGCCTGTTCCCAGGTACGCAGCATGCGGTCGCGCAGCGTGGGCCAGTTGATCCCGTAGAGGGGGATCAGCGCACCTTTCATTTCGCTGGACAGCAAGCGGTAGAAGCGCCGTGCCAGCGGATGTTCGATACGCGGTTCGATGTTCAGGTAGCTGATGAACGACAGCGTCCGGCCCTTGATGGGCGTTTCGAACAGCACCTCGTTATCGAGCATCCACTGATAAGCGCTTTGCAGTTCTTCAAGTTCGACGCCCATCTTGCGTGCGTATTCAGGCAAGGCCAGGTACAGGTCGTGGGAGTGCATCAGACGGTGTTTCATGATTTCGATTCCTGCTCCGGTAACGCGTGTCGAACGAGGGCCGCCTGGGTTTTCAAGCGCTTTGCCTCATGCAGATTAATCCCCAGCATCAGCCAGAACACTGCAATCAGAACGCTGGTAAAACTGAAATAGTGGTCAAACAGGCCGCTGGCCAGTGCAGCGAGCAAGCCGGTGGTGGTGCCGAGCCAGATGGCGTTGTCGTGGGTCAGGGTAATGAAGCCGTCTTCGGGACGGGTTTCACGCCACCAACTGACAGTGACCGCGATGAATAGCAGCATCCCGGGGATGCCGAGCTTGTAAATGAAGTTCAGCCACAGGTTGGAAATACCGAACAGCGTCGCACCGGGCACCGGCGGATCGATCTTGAAACCAATGCCTAGGGGGAATTTGGCCATGGCGTCCGGGAAATGGCTGTATTCCAGAAAACGAATCGCTGTACTGGTGTCGTCGTTGGTGAACAAGCCCACTATTCGTTCTTGCAGCGGCGGGTAAAACATCAGCAGAAGTGTACCGGCAATACCGCTGCCCATGAGCACCCGGCCCATTAACGGCACGCGCTTGCGGGCCATCCACATCATCACCAGCATCAGACTGACCAGCGCGCCGCGTGAACCGGTCAACAGCAGACCGATGCTGCCCAATGTGGCGACGGCGAAGCCCAGGGATCTTGGCCAGCCTGTTCGGGTCATGCCAATACAGAATGCCAGCGGCACCATCAGTGCCATGGCACCGCCCGCCACGTTGGGGTGCATCCAGGGCGTGCCCATGCGATCAGCCAGCGAAATCAGGCTGTCGTTCAGTACGTCGATGCCGCCATAGCCGAGGATGCCGAGAATCGGGATCATCGCTTCAGCCGTGCGGGCCTTCAGGAACACCGGGATAGACAGCAGTAAAAGCAATAGGGTGCCGAGCAACAGTGCGCAGATCATCTGCTCCCGGTGTTTCTGCTGGTCCAGCAAACGTGGTACCAGAAACAATGCAGACAGGTTGAACAGCCAGCGCACCCAGTTGATCGGGCCGTTACCCAGCGCAGTGATGGTCAGTTGCCCGACGATGAACGGCAAAGCGCTGTAAAGCATCAGCGTGATCAGCAAGCGCTCCGTTCGCATCAGCCCTGGTAATGGCGGCGGGTTGGTGAACATCCGGTGTGCCAGATACGCAGCCCAGACCAGCATCAGCAGGGCCTCGGACACCGTGGTACGAATCCCGACATTGACTGTCGAGTAGGGCAGAAATGTGGCCAGCACGCCAAACAACAGCAAGCCGCGCAACGGTCGCCGAATCACCGTGGCGATGGCCACCACTCCGATCATCGCTGCCAGCACCTTGAACGCTGGCAGCAACCAGAACATTGCACCGAACAACAGGCCGAAGAGCAAGCCAACGGGCATTGCCAATGGCATCAGCGCAACTCCTCGATCAACTCGTCAAAGCGCTGGTTGAAGGCTTTGGGGCCATACCCGGCGGCCCAGGTTTTCAGCGTTTCAGGGTCTTCTTTTTCCGCACTGGCCAGTTCGCCCATGAGCTGGATTAGCGCGCCAGTGTCATTAGGGGAAAAGCGGGGGCTCCCGGGCGGGGTGATTTCATCCAGGGACGAGCCACTGGCCACGGCGACTGGCGTGCCCACGCCCAGTGCCTCAACCACTGGCAGGCCGAAACCTTCTGCATAGGACGGCTGCCACATGCGGTCGGCCCGGGCGTAAACGGCGTGTAGCTCCGAATCGCTGATCTCGCTCAGGAAGTGCAGACCGGGCAGGGCTTGCTGGGCCGGTGGCAGATGTTCCGGCGCGCCGATCAGGATCAGGTCCGGGACATTTGCGAATTGCGTTCGCGCGCGTTGCCAGGCGTCAATGAACCACGCCATGTTTTTGCGCGGCTCACGGGTACCGACGCACAACCAGTAACGCTCGGGCAGTGTCCAGCCCAGCAGTTCGGAAGGCTCATCACTCCAGCCGCTGACCAGCGCGGGCAGTACGCGCAGCTTGTCGCGGGTTTCGGGGAACAGGCGCATGCATTCATCGGCGGTGAACTGCGATGGGGTCCAGATTCGATCAGCGACCCGCAGCGAGTGAGCAATCGACAGCCGATCAGTGACGCCGTAAATACGTGCCTTCAGCTGTGAGCCGTGACTGTTTTTAAGGGTCAGCTGGAACAGGTCCTGCAACTGCAGTACATAACGCATGCCCTCCGGCTTGCGGCCCAGCGGCAAGCCCATGTTCATGTTGCAGATGTACACCTGTACTTCTGCATCGCGCAGGGCCTTGGGCAGAAACAAACCCTCGAAGCGCAGCCGCTCGGGCAGCCGGTGGATGCCATTGAGAGGCGTGGCCCAGCGCGGACAGTGCGCCACGCGGCGGATCGGATGGTCGAAAGGCGCTACGCTGAATAATTGCACCTGGGTGTTGGGGTTGGCTCGCGTGGCTTCTTCGAGGGCGATGTTTTGCCGGCCGATGCCGCTGTTCGGATAGCCGGTGGCCGGACGGTAATCAAGTCCTACACGCATGGGCGCGGCTCCTGTTTGGCTTTTACGGGTGATAGTCGAGTGTAAATCCGCTCCAGTTGAGCAGCAGATACCGACCAGTCGTGGTGGGTTTGCACGTACTTGCGTCCGGCTTCTCCGATCTGTGCCAGACGCGCGGGTTGCTCAATGGCTTCGGTGATGATCCGCGCCAGCTCCTGCGGGTCTTCGCTGCCCAGATAATGCTCGCCGTTGACCACTGCGAGTCCCGAACTGCCTTGTTCAGTAGTGACCACCGGCAAACCGGCCGCCATGGCTTCCAGTACTTTGAGCTTGGAGCCGCCGCCTTGACGCAGCGGGGCAAAAAATATCGCGGTGTTGTTCTGCAAGGCACGCAGGTCCGGGACGAACCCCTGAAACTCGATGCGCGGATCAGGCCAGCGTTCGCGCCACGAGTCGGGCAGGGCGAAGCCGCACACCACAAAACGCAGCGTGGGCGCGTGTTGCCAGACTTTCGGCATGATCTCGGTCAGTGCCCATTCGATGGCATCCACATTTGGGCCGTACTCGTAGTTGCCAATGAACAACAGCCGATTACTGTAGGGATCAGGCTTGACCTGGGCGTAGTACCCGCAATCGACGCTGTTGACGACCACAGCCGTCGCCTTGCCACTGAGCCGGGAAATTTCCTTGGCATCGTCTTCGGTTACCGCGATCAACTGATCGGCCTGACGAAAGACCCGGCTTTCCCAGTGGCGATAGCGCCAGCGATCAAAGCTGGCGAACAGGCCAGCCCAGCGCGGCAGCCGGTCGTAGCTGGTGGCACCCATGGCCGACTCGACATTGTGTTCAGTCATCACAAACGGTTTGCCCGATTGTTGCAGCGGCTTTTCAAACGGCTCGAAGCCATACGTGTGCTGAAGCTGGATCACGTCCCAGGGTTCTTCAAGCAGGCCTTCGAACACTTCGCTCAGGCGTGGTGCGTAGCCGTTGATACAGGCCAGCATCGGCGCCGGGGCCACGGCGATGGCCATCAGCGTCTTGGCACTTTTGAGCGGGCGGCGCGGTAACACGATCAGCCGCTCCAGCCACGGTTCCAGCGCGTCACGGGTGCTTTGATCGACATCGGTTTTGGACTGCACCAGCAAGGTGATCTGATGACCACGGGCGGCAAGGTTGCGCAGCAGGTGGTATTCCCGGGTTTTGCCGCCGCTGGTGGTTGGCCATGGCAGATAGGGTAGTGTCCAGAGAATTCGCATTGCTCAGGGTTTCCATTCCAGAATTTGCAGGGTCGGCTTGAGGGCCACGCTGATGCCTTGGGCCTGAGTAGTGTTAGCACTGCCCAGTTCGGTGCGGGCGCCGCTCAATGGATCGTGAAGTACCGCTGATTTGATCGCTGGAAAACTCAGGGTAGTCCCCGTGGCACTCCAGAACATCAGCAGCCGTTTGCCATCGCTGCGGGTCCAGGGCACGGCGTACAGATCGTTGGGTTCCGCACTCACGCCTGGCGGATCGGCTGGCTCAAGCCGCGGACCGGTAATCGTCAGAAAATTCTTCAACGCGGTGTAGACCGGTTTCGGGTTGCCCTGCAGGTCAAGCAGACCGTAGGCCTGATCCCGGGCGCTGGCGCGTTCGTCCAGGTCGCTGAGGTTGAACAGGAAGATACGTTGATAGTCCAGCGCACTCATCAGGGCCAGGCGCCGCAACGTGAAGTCGGCCTGGCCTTGCAGGCCGATAATGGCCTGCATTTCCACCGGGCCGTTGTAGCTCGACCAGCCCCATTCGGTTGCCCAGACCTGTTGCACGCCGTTGCTGTGCAGCAGGTTGTTCATGGCGTTCGCTTTGACCAGAAAGTCCCGGTCGGGCGGTGAGTCACCTTCAGGGTATTCGGAGTACGGGTGGTAGGCGGCAACGATGTTTCGGCTGCCCAGACCACGGTCCAGCAACGTCTGCAGCATGTAACCGGATGTGCTGTGCATCTGGCTGTAATAAGCCATGCCAGCGGTGACGATGGTCTTGTCCGGCTCGGCGGCACGGATGGCGTTGGCGGTGGTGGTCAACAGGTTGTCATAGGCCACCGGATCCTCTTTTGGGAGCCAGATAATGTTGGGTTCGTTCCAGACTTGCCAGTTGTTGACCTGCGGATAGCGTTTGGTCAACGCCGCCATGCGCGCGGCAAATAGATTGAAGTCCCGGGGCGGGTATTGATCGCGACTGGCGACGCCTTCCGGAGCGCTGCTGGCATAAGGCGCAGACCCCACCAGATAGGCGAGGATGTTGTAGTGGTGGGTATTCATCGTCGCCATCGCGCCGTCCAGGTCACCCAGGTCGAACTGGTTCTGCTCGGGCTCGATGATCGGCCAGTGGATGGTCAGGCGTACCCAGTTAAGGCCCAGCGCGTCCAGTTGGTCCATCTGCTGTTGGTACATGGCAGGTGAAAAATACTGGAACTGCGCATTCACTCCCAGGAAGTCCTGCCAGACCACTGCGCGAGGTGCTCGCAGAACGGTTGCCGCCTCTGCATCAGGTATCAGATCAGACACCAGTGCTGAACACGCCAGAATACTTGCCAACCACAAACCCGCTGCTGATTTCATCTCAATCGGCCTCGCATGCCTGTTGGAACAACAAACGGAAGCGTTCGGCGGTCTGGCTCCAGACGCGCCGCTGCCCCAGAACACTGGCCTGTGCGGCCCATTGCGCAGCCCTCTCCGGGACCGCGCAGACTTCGTTCAACGCGGTACTCAGCGCGGCGACATTGCCTTGAGGGAAAATCATGCCGTTGCCATGGGAAACCTCTTCGGCAAAGGAGCGTGCATCCGAAGTGATCACCCCGCGTCCGCAAGCCACCGCCCATGAGAGCGCGCCGCTGGTGCCGCGCAGTTTCCCGAGCAGCTTCAATTTGCTCGACTCGCGATAGGGTAGAACCATCACGTGGTGGGCCTGAATGACGTCGGCGATGGCATCGGCAGGCAGGTCCAGATCCCAGTCGATCAGGTCGGTCAGTTCCAGTTGGTTGATACGCAGGCGTAACTGATCCAGATAACTGCCGGAAGGACCGAAGGCCATTTCAGGCTCGCTACCGCCTGCCAGTGTCAAGCGCACCCGTGTGCGCAGCTGCGGCTGACGGCTGAGCATTTTGGCCAGGGCATCGAGTAAGTCCTCGATACCTTTGCCGCGATAAATAAAACCGAAATACAGCAAGCGCATGGTTTGCAACGGCGGCAGCGGGGCCGGAGGGATCGGCAGGTTGCCGTGGGCAATCACTGCCATTTGTTCTTCGCGCAACCCCATCCGCTGGCGCAGTGCAACGCTGCCCGCCTGCGTCAGGGTTACCAGGCGGGTCATGCTGCGTGCCAGTTGCCGCTCTTCGTGCAGACAAATAGGGTCGGCAAGGACTGTGGCAATTTCCGGGAAGGGCGAGGGCAGCGAACTGGCTGCAGATAACGGCCACGGCAGCCTGGCCCGACGCCATACCAGACGCTCCGGATCATGTACCGTGGCGGTGAGTGGCAGTTGCGGGAAGCGCTGACGCAAGGTGCGCAGGGCATGAAATTCAGCCAGCCGTCCGCCACCGATTTCGGCATGCACCAGATCAATCCCCTGCCAGTCGGTCTCGGCCACCTGCTGTACTGCGCGGACCTGATCGTTACCGATGCCCGCAAGCGGCGTGCTGACACGCACGCCGAGGCTCTCCAGCGCGTTTTTGAGATGCCCGGCGTAGTCGGCAATGCCGTTCTGCTCGGGCGGTAGTGGCGCGAGTAGGGCAATGTGCATAAATCAGCCTCGCGTCTGGAAGCGCTTGAGATAATCCATCACGCGTTTTGGCACTTTGTAACGGCGACGGTTGATGATGATGCCGTCGACTTTTTTGAACGCGGTATGCAGGGTCGCCAGCACGTTTTCCAGCATCGGTACGGTGGTTTCCTCGGCTTTGACGATCAGCAGGATCAGGTCGGCATCGCGCAACAGAGCAAAGGCATTCTGGTTGGTGAAGATGCTGGAGGCATCGATCAGCAATATCTCTCCCGGTACAGCGGGGCCAGGGCCTTCGGTGCGTACGGTGTAGCCGTGCTCGTGAAGCAGGCTGGCCAGCTGACTGATGACGAAACTGACGCCTTCGCCCTCATGAGACGAGGTAAAGCCCAGCGCCAGGCCTTTTTCGGCGACCTGTCGTAACGGCAAGGTGCCGTACAGCCTGTGCAGGCTGGCCGTGAATGCCGTGTTGTGGGTGTCCTGAACGCTGCTCAATTCCTGAAGGCTGGTCCAGACCGGCACCCCAAAACGGGTTTCGATCTTGTCGCCGTCGTGGATCCGCTGATCCAGCAGGTAGAAGAAGTACAGGGCAACAAGGCCGACGCCAACACTCAGCGGGAACGCCAGAAGCAGCATCAACAGGCTTTTCGGGAAGACCCGGCTGGGGTTGTAAGTCGCCTGCTCGATGATCGCGATGTTGCTGATCTGGCTACGGTCCAGTTCGCGGTCGATGCGTGCTTTCTCAAGGCTGCTGCTGTAGAGCGCAAAGCTCTTTTCGCTGGCGTCCAGCTCGCCCTGCAAGCGAGACATTTCAGGTTCCAGATTCAACGCCAGTTGTCGGCTTTTTTCCCACTGCGCCAATTGCAGGTTTTGTTGCGTCAATTGCGTTTGCAGTCGCGCATAGCTGGCCTGCTGGTCAGCCAGCACGTTTTGCATCCGGTTATAGATCGGGTTGGGTGTAATGCTTTCCGAGCGCTGAATGGTCGCATCCTGCTCACTCAGGAGTTTTTTCAGGTTGGTGATTTCCTGGTTCAGGGCGCGAACTGGCGGCGCCGTCTCTTTGAACGACCGCAGCAGTTCCTGACGCTCGACTTCCTTGCCATTGATGCGGTTTTGCAGGTCCTGACGGTTAGGGTTGAGGCTCAACTCACGACCGGCACTGACCGTCTTCGACTGCTGCCTGAGTTGTTCCTGCAACTTGTCGAGCCCGGCCTTGGTCGAGGCAATGGAACGCAAGGTGTTGTTGCGTTCGGTCGTCAGGTCGTTAAGACCCTGAGAGGTATCAGCCAGACGCTGGGCAATGCTGACCGCGCCTAGTTGATTGAGGTACGTCTGAATCTGTTTCTTGTAGCTGAGAATCCGCGCCTGAGTGTCTTTGACCTCGGTTTCATAGAATTGATAAAGGCTGACGCGACCCAGCACCCGGGTACGTTGTTGTTCGTATTCGGAAATCCAGGTTTCCAGGACTTCCTTTGCAACCTGCGGATCATTCCAGGAAAACGTCAGTTCCATCACCGCCGAACCCGGGTCGTGGCTGACTTTGAAGTTCTTGGACAGGTCTTCAGCAAGACGCTCTTCCGGGGAGCGCTTCTCCACCAGTCCAATCAGTTGCAGTGCGCCGCGGAACACGCCGATGACCGAACTCACCGTGTCCTTGAGCAGGTTTTTCACCGAGGCCAGAAAACCTTGTTCCTGTTCGGCATTGGAGATCTCGGCCAGGTATTTCTCCGCGACCGTACGCATGATTGGCCGACCGGTCAGCATGCGTTCTTCGTCGAGGATGGGGTCGCGCTGGGCGCTGGGAATCACGATCGCCTGCCGATCAGCGAACTCGATCGGCACGGTGCTGCTGTCGCGGCCCGGCTTGACCAGCAACAGGGCGGTGGATTCGTAACGGTTGGGCAGCAGGAACGCGCCGAGCACGATGATGATGAACGTCACCATGACCGTGAGTCGTACTTCCTGTTTGAAAATGAAGAACAGGCGCAACAAGTCGCGCAATGAACGAATATTGATCATGTCGTTTCCCTGACTTAGTTTTCGCTGCGCAAGTTGTAATTCACGCCGAACCCCAGCGACTTGGCGAAGGGGATCAACTGGTTGAAGTACAGATTCACGCCGTCGGCTTTGTCACCTGCTGATGACTTGGGCACGAACACCACATCGCCGCGCTGGAGCAATACCGGGCCGCGCGGCCCCGAACTGTCTGCCCAGAGCAGCTTGCTGTAGTCGAAAAAATAAGTTTTGTAGAAACCGTTGTCTTCCTGGCGGAGCAGGGCAACCATCGTCGCGTCTCCGTCATTGGCCACGCCACCTGCGCCGACAATCGCCTGCACCAGAGTGGTCGCGACCGTGGCGGGCAGGGCCGTCGAGTTGCGCACTGCGCCGCCAACGAACACGGTGTTGCCCGGCGATTGCGAGATGTTGATGGTCATCGCGGTTTCACGGTACACGTCCTGCAATTTGCTCTGCAGGTGTTCAGTAAGCTCCGGCAAGGTCATGCCTGCGGCCTGTACGGAGCCGATATACGGATAGCTGAACGTGCCATCGTTGAGTACCTGGAACAGCGTCAGCTCGTAGATGGAGTTAGCCGTGAAAGCGGAAATCGACGGTGCTTCACCGGTGTTTCGTACGATGCGCAGCGTATCGCCCGGCCGTACCCGTTGCGGTGGCAACGGCTTACCGGCAAGCGCACGGCCCGCCGCCTTGCCCGCTTCAATCTGTGCGGTATCGTCGGGTAAACCGACGCGTGCCGGGGTGCTGCAGGCGCTGACCACCAAAAGGCTCAGCACCAGCAGCATGCTTGCGACCACCCCCAAACTCCTGTCTTGCATGAACTACTACTCCCGTATCGGGTAAAACCATCATGTAGGCGGGCTACCGCTGTCATCTGTATTGTGTGCTGCGTTTTGTACAAGCAGGTTGATCGTGGGCCTTGCGTTACAGGTGAGGTCAGGAGGCCGGAATCGGCGCTGCGACCCGGCCGTAGACATCGGTGAAACGTACGATGTCGTCTTCACCCAGATACTCGCCGCTCTGCACCTCGATCATGACCAGGTCGATCACGCCCGGATTGACCAGGCGGTGGGTATGGCCAGGCTTGATGAACGTCGATTCGTTAGTGTCGAGCATGAATTCACGCTCACCATTGGTTACCCGAGCCATGCCGCTGACCACAATCCAGTGCTCACTGCGATGATGGTGCATTTGCAGGGACAGCGAAGCTTGCGGGCGAACCACGATGCGCTTGATCTTGAAACGCTTGCCTTCTTCGAGCACGGTGTAGGTGCCCCAAGGACGCGTGACTGTACGGTGCAGGCGATACGCATCGTGACCCTGGCGTTTGAGTTCCTGGGCGATGTACTTCACGTCCTGGCTGCGGGTGCCATCGGCGATCAACAGTGCATCCGGTGTGTCGATGATGATCAGGTCGTTCAGACCGACACCACCCACCATGCGTTTGGAGTCGATGTAGCAGTTGCTCACGTCATGCAGCACCGTCGGACCGTTACACTGGTTGCCATGCTCGTCAGCGGGCACGAGTTCACGGACTGCCTGCCATGAACCGATGTCGTTCCAGCCCAGCTCGCAGGGGACGACGGCGACTTTGCTGGAGCGCTCCATCAACGCGTAGTCGACGGAAATGTCCGGCGCGTTGGCGAACGATTCACTGTCCAGTTCGATCTGCAGTTCGTTATTGCCTTCCTTGCTGACGCTCAACTCCAGGCAGGCTTTGACGGTCGCCAGAACCTCTGGCGCGTGTTCGGCAAACTGGTTGAGCAAGCTGTCGGCGCGCATGCAGAACATACCGGCGTTCCACAGGTGCAGGCCGCCGTCCAGGTACGCCTGCGCTGTCGCGGCATCCGGTTTTTCGACAAAGCGTGCGACCTGATAGCCATCGCTGTTCAGCGACTGGCCTTTTTCAATGTAGCCAAAACCCGTTTCCGCTTTGCTTGGCAGAATGCCAAATGTGACCAGCCAGCCGTCTTCGGCCAACAGCCGTGCGGCCTGGACAGCCCTGGAAAAGGCCGCCACATCGGCGATCAGGTGATCGGCTGGCAAGACCAGTAACTGCGCATCCTCGCCATACAGGCGTGAGACGTGTAGCGCTGCGGCTGCCAGGGCAGGGGCGGTATTACGACCGAAAGGTTCGAGGATGAAATCCAGCTTGACCTTGGTTTTGTTGAGCTGGCGATAGTCATCGACCGTGCGGAAATAAACCTCCCGATTGGTCACCGTCAACAGGCGTCCAACGTCGGGCAAGCCAACAGCCCGGTTGAAGGTTTTCTGCAGGAGGCTTTCGCCATCGCGAAGACGCATGAAAGGCTTGGGCATGGCTTCGCGCGAGACCGGCCACAAACGGGTGCCGGCGCCGCCGGCGATGATGCAGGGGATGAGGATGCTCATCAATAAGCCTCTCGAGTGAAGAGCACTGCCGGAACAGTGCGCAGAAGGATGTAAATGTCGAACCAGACGGACCAGTTTTCGATGTACTCCAGATCGAACTCCACACGTTTTTCGATCTTTTCCACGGTGTCTGTCTCACCACGATAGCCATTGATTTGCGCCAGGCCGGTGATTCCCGGCTTGACCCGATGGCGTGACGTGTACTCCTTCACCGCTTGCTCGAAGAGGATTCCGGCCGCTTTGGTGGCCGTCGCATGGGGGCGCGGCCCTACCATGGACATGCTGCCTGCAATCACATTGAACAGCTGGGGCAGTTCGTCCAGGCTAGTCTTGCGGATGAAACGTCCGACCCGGGTAACCCTGGCGTCACCTCGGGTGGTTTGCTGCTCTGCGGTCGCGTCGCTCTGGTGATGGTGCATCGAGCGAAACTTGCAAACTTTGATCATGCGGTTGTTGTAGCCATAACGGTTTTGCCAGAAAAACACCGGTCCACGGGAGTCCAGCTTGATGGCAATGGCAATGGCCAGCATCACCGGGGACAGCAGCAGCAAGGCCAGGCTTGACAGCAGCATGTCTTCAACCCGCTTGAAAAAAGGCGACCAACCGGAAAGCGGAACGTCGGACGCATTGAACATGGGCAGGTTGGCGACTTCGGTGATTCGGTTGTGCGCGTGGCGAAAGGCGACCATGTCGGGCACGAGCAGTACATTGACTGGCAGGCGACGTAATTCGCGAATGATGTAATCCATGCGGTTTTCCGCCGACCAGGGCAACGCCACCAACACTTGAGTGACTTTTTCTTCGCGAATCAGACGTTCCAGGTCATTGCTGTTACCCAACAGCGGCAGGCCTGCCATGGTTTTCGGCAAGCGTCCGATCCGGTCGTCGATGAAACCACTGACACCCGAACGGATGTCCTGATTGTCCAGCAGGTATTCAGCCAGCCGCTGGCCGTTTTCAGTCGCCCCCAGAATGATTGCGTTCTGCAGGAAAAAGCCTTTTTGCATGAAGTGCTTGAACAGCACCAGCATGAACAGCCGCTCAATGCAGAACAGCGCCAGGCTGGTGATGTACCAGATCACCAGATGCTCGTTGGAGATGTAATCGAAAAACGCGAGCGTCTGGTGCATGAACAGCAGCAGGCAGAACGCAGCAGACCAGGCCACGATGATCAGTCGAAAGCGCAGTGCGTTACTGAACATGGCTTCGGAGTAAACGCCCAGAGCCTGAAAAATGAGCACGCAGAGCAGTCCGAAAAATACCTGTACGGCAAAATAACTCTGTGGAACCTCGGAAAAGCTGTCCGTGGAGAAGATCAGAATCAGCAGGCCTGGCAGGATGCAGGTGATCCCGTGGGTCAGGCGAATGCCGAACAGGAAATAAACGATCAAACTGGTTCTGGTTTGCAGGAGGCTGTTAACAGGCTGCAGACGCATAACGCTTCCTCACTTCTTCGGTCCGTGACAACTCAACTGCGATCCAACAGGAGACGCGTTCAAGTAGAAGTCAATAAAATGTCCTTTCCTGACTTGCCTGGTGAATATAGCCATTAATTTGGCTTCTGCACGTCAGGTGATGCTAATTGTTAACGGCTATCCAGCGCGAAAATAGGCTTAATACTTTAGTTATGTAGGCGTTATCCGCGATGTTCGTAGGCATTCCCTCAAATGAGGGCATGAGGCCAGTAAAGCTCAAGACACAACTAAAGTCATCGCACGCGCTTGATTTCTCTTTCGAAATTCTCCGCTCAGGAGCCTTTTCAGGGGTGTCCTTTTGCCAGACTGCAGCTCCCCCAGGTAATGTTTTCGGGGGGATCGCAGGCAGACTTGAGCGCGCTAAAAATTTATCGGCCGCGAACGGGTTTTTTTCAATCCATTGAGGTCAAAATTTCCAGCGCATCAACTCTGGGGAGCACGCGGCAATGACACGACGGGCAATTTTGATTTTGCATGGCAAACAGGCACTCAACGAAGACGTGCGTGAGGCAGTGACTCGCAAGCGACGCGAGGGTTGGGAGCTTGATGTTCGTCTGACGTGGGAGGGCGGTGATGCCCAACGTCTGGTCAGTGAAGCGCTGGCGGCCGGGCATTCGCAAATCATCGCGGGTGGTGGCGACGGCACACTGCGTGACATCGCCGAAGCGCTTGCCAACGCAGAAACTGACGCTGAGCTGACCATCATGCCGCTGGGCACCGCCAATGATTTCGCCCGCGCCGCTGGGGTTCCGCTTGAGCCGGATGCGGCACTGGACCTGCTGGATGTGCCCGCCCGGCCTGTGGACCTGGGCGAGGTGAATGGCAAGGTGTTCATGAACATGGCAACAGGCGGCTTTGGTAGCCAGGTCACCGCCAATACCTCCGAGGATCTGAAAAAAGTGTTGGGCGGCGCAGCCTATCTGTTTACCGGGCTGTCGCGTTTCAGCGAGTTGAGTGCGGCCTACGGCGAGTTGAGCGGCCCGGATTTCCACTGGAGCGGCGAGCTGCTTGCGCTGGGTATCGGTAACGGGCGCCAGGCGGGTGGCGGGCATGTGTTATGCCCGTCGGCACTGGTCGATGATGGTTTGCTGGATATCAGTATTTTGCCAGCGCCACAGGAAGTGGTTGGGACCCTCCGAGGCTTGCTGGAGGGCGGACTGGGAATAGACAACATGTTTATCCGCGCTCGACTACCCTGGGTCGAACTCAAGTCCGCGCAAGGCCTGGACATCAATCTTGATGGCGAGCCTCTGTCTGGAGAAAATCTGCGTTTCTCGGCGCGCAACGCGGCATTGAAGGTGCATCTGCCAGCAGGCTCGGAGCTGTTCGGGCAAACCCCGCAGATCAATCATCCAGGCTGATAATGCCTTCACGTACACAAAACAGAACCAGCCCGGCCACATCATGAATCTGCAGACGCTTCATGACCTGAGCCCGGTGGGTTTCCACTGTTTTGATGCTCAGGCCAAGGCCACCGGCGATTTCCCGGGTGGATTTGCCGCGAACGATCAATCGCAGGATTTCCATTTGCCGGGCGGTCAGGTTGTGCGTGTGCGCAGCTTCCTGTTTGTCGGCCTGACTGCGGACCAAGGCCTGGCTGATGACGGTATGGGCGATCGCCGGGCTCAAGTAGCGTTCGCCGCTGCTCAGGGCTTGCAGGGCCTGTTCCAGTTCAGTGGCCGCAGCGTCTTTGAGCAAGTAACCGTGAGCGCCAGCTTCGAGCGCGCGCATGACCCGCGTCGGGTCGCTGTGCATGGAAAGTATCAGTACTTTGCTGTCGGGCAAAACGTCATTCAGCGCCTTCAGAGCATCCAGGCCATCCATATCCTTCATGGAGATATCCAAGAGGATGATGTCGGGATTCAGTTCGGTGGCCAGGGCGCTCAATTGAGCACCATCACAGGCTTCGCCAATCACTGAATAGCCGGGAATGTCAGCCACCAGAGCGCGAACGCCAGCCCTTATCAGGGAGTGATCGTCAATCAACAGCAATGTGCAGGTCATTTCACCTTCTTGTCTATGTTTGCTCGTTCATGGGTGCGCGGGGTCCAGGGCAACAGCACGTCAATACGCGTACCTTCGCCAGGCTCGCTGTGTATCGCCCATGTACCATTCAACAGCCGAACCCGTTCAGCCATGCCTGACATGCCACGCTGTCCTTCGAGGGCAGGGTCTGCGGCCGGGGAAAATCCAAGTCCGTCATCGCTGATATGCAGTTCCAGGCCCTTTGGCAGACGCTGTAAACGCACCAGCAGATTGTTCGCCTGAGCGTGGCGCAGCATGTTTGTCACCGCTTCCTGGATAATCCGAAAAGCAGTCACCGACATTTCTTCCGGGATACCGGCCAACGGTTGCTTGCACTCGAGACTCCAGTGCACCTGACTGTCAGCGAGGGTGCGCAGCAGATGACCGCGAAGGCTTGCTTCGAGCCCAAGGCTGGTGAGTTGTCGAGGGTGCAGGATGGCCGAAACATCGCGGACTTTGGCCAGGGTTTCGTCAAGAGTGTTGTTCAGCAGCGAGCTGTGTTCAAGCAACTCTGAAGGCAGGCGGCGGCGTAACCATTCGGACTGGAGCTTGGCTGCGGTCAGCATCTGGCCAATATCGTCATGCAGTTCACGGCTCAGGCGATGCCGCTCGGTCTCCTGAACCTGAAGCATGTGTTCAGCCAGCTCTTGTGGCTGAAAGCGAATCGATTGGCCGTACCGAAGTTGCGCCTGCCAGACGCTGGCAAAGGTTGCGAGATTGAGCAACAACAGGGCGACGGGGAAATCGTCGGAAGTCAGATACAGCGCAATATTGCCGATGGCTGCTCCAATGCATAGAACGGCATTTAGCCAGAGAGCATTCCTGGTACTGAGGGGCCGAAATCTGAAAACATTGGTACGGACATGCATAGCGATGGAGCCATCGTGTGGTCACTGCGAACAACCTGCCGTGCAGCATGCAGGTCAATATCCGGCAAGTCATTGAAAGGACCGCCTTGATCTCTGATTCAAGTCTCTTCCGGGAGATTTAACCGTACGTCCTGCACGGTGCTCAGCATTTCAATATTGCTGGCGGTCGTGATCTTACCTCAATGTTCAAAGTTTGAACGAGTCGCCCTGACGCTGCGCCGGACGGCTGACCCGTGCGGATGGGTTGCGACTGCGCGCAGGCGTCAGGCCCCGGACACAGCAAGCGCGGGGAGCGTGTTGTTTATAGTGGAGTGGTAGCGGGTTTTTTGGGATCAGTGTGCTGTTTTTCAGTGCGGTTTCCAGAGAGCCGGGCGCTGTCAGATTATTCAGCGGTCGCAGTGCCTGTGTTGTGTATCAGGCTGGATTCTTGACGACGATTGCTCCTGACCTGGCTCACAGCTTTCCAGTGCACAGCTCTCCAGCCCACAGAGGTAGGCCAGCTTATCCAGCAGTTCCTTTTGCTCAGTGTCGTCCAGCGAAAGCTGGCCGGTGCGTGGGTCGATCAGCTCGAGTTGCCAGGCCATCAGGGTCAGGCAGTGCTCCAGTGTTTGAAGGGCATCGTCCGTCAGGCGCAGCTCGGGGTAGGCGGCGCTCAGCATGTGGCGCAATTGCCGGGCGAAATCGGCAGTGCCGGGGATCAGTGCGTCGTCAGCGGTTTGCGCCAGTCTGGACAGGGTGCCCAGCAGGCATTCAACAGCGTCCTGATCGTTGCTGATCATCTCCAGGTGCGCGAGGCATTCCTGGCAGGTGCTCAGCAAAAGCTGCGACTGATCGAAAAAATCGGGATGAATCTGTTGCCACTCTTTGCCGCTCAGCATGGGGTATCTCCATGGACCATGGATCGCTCCAGTGTAGTACTCGGTGCGTATTGCGGAACGTTAATGTGGATACGAAAGGGAAGTCTGTAGGGCGCTTCCGATACTTGTAAAAATGAACGGTAATCTGCTGATGTTTCAAGTACAGGGTCGCGGTCTGGCCGGGGTCCGAACAGGGGGAGTCTGGCGTGCACGACAACGCGTACGCCACCTGCGGCGAAAAGGGACGGCAGGACTGTTCGGGATGGCGACAACGCAAACACGACTCTGACTCCATTCAAATATGAGAATGGTGTCACAATAATGGCTATTGATTGGCGCGAATATCAGGTTGGCCCTGATGGCTGCTAAGGACAACCCTTAGCGTATAGAACGCACGGCGCGTGAGACGGCGCTAGCGGGGGGCTGTTGTTGGTCGGAATGAGTAAAGCTCATTCACCCATGAGTAGATCATGATGTTAAAGTGATATCAATGTTGTATTTAACATTTCATCGTCGTTAAGGTCCCGCTGTTTTCAGCCGATAACAACTTCGCAGACTCACTGTGACCCACGCTTCAGGAGCAATAAATGGCTGGCATTCTCGACTCAGTAGATCAACGCACACAACTGGTGGGCGAGAACCGCCTTGAAATCCTCATGTTTCGCCTGGCGGGCCGACAGCTGTTTGCAATCAACGTGTTCAAGGTTCAGGAAGTTCTGCAACTGCCTAAACTGACGTTGATGCCGCAACGCCACTCGTTTGTCTGCGGTGTCGTCAACCTGCGCGGTCAGACCCTGCCGGTGATCGATCTGTCCCAGGCGATCGGCATGAAGCCACTGGTTCCAGGGCCAGGCAGTACCATTATCGTGACTGAGTACAATCGTTCGGTTCAGGCCTTTTTGGTTGGCGGCGTTGATCGCATCGTCAACATGAACTGGGATGCGATCATGCCGCCGCCTGCCAGCGCTGGCCGTCAGCATTACCTGACCGCGATCAGCAAGGTCGACGATCAGTTGGTTGAAGTGATTGACGTTGAAAAAGTGCTCGCTGAAATCGTGCCTTACAACGCTAAGGTGTCCAGCGAAAAGCTCGAGGATCCTGTCCTCGCCGGTGCAGTGGGTCGTGAAATTCTCTTGGTGGATGACTCCAAAGTTGCCCTGAGCCAGCTGCGCGACACGCTGTCCCAGCTCGGTTTGAAATTGCACGTGGCCAGCGATGGCCTCAAGGCGTTGAACATGCTCAAGGCCTGGGCTGACAGCGGTGAGGTCATGACCGAGAAGTTGTTGATGGTGTTTACCGACGCCGAAATGCCGGAAATGGATGGCTATCGCCTGACCACTGAGATTCGTAACGACCCTCGCCTGCGCGAGCTGTACGTGGTGTTGCACACGTCGCTCTCGGGGAGCTTCAACGAGTCCATGGTCAAAAAAGTCGGCTGCGACAACTTCCTTTCCAAGTTCCAGCCCGACAAGCTGGTCGACGTGGTTCGTGAACGCCTGATCATGGTTCAGGGCTGACCGGACCCTCGAACGTGCCAGGCGCAGGCTTGATCTGCGCGCTGGTGCGTTTGTCCTGCCTCGCAACGATCAAGTTCGTATAAGCTTGTCGCCTTCATGATTCCGGCGGTCACAACTCCAGTGATCTCGGTCGAACAAGGAACAGGCCATGTTGCATCTCAGCGCGCTTTATCGTTTCCCGCTCAAATCCTGCAAGGCCGAAGTCTTGCAACAGGCGTCGTTTGACGAGTTGGGCATGACCGGTGATCGACGCTGGATGCTGGTGGATGAAGCCAGCGGCCGCTTTCTGACCCAGCGCGCCTTGCCGCACATGTCTCAATTGTCGGTGCTGTGGAACGCTGAAGGTGGCGTGACAATTGAGGCACCCGGCTTTGCGGCGCTGGATATCCCTCTTCCTGAAAATCTGGAACAGACCCTGCGCGGCGTTACCGTGTGGCGCGATACATTGCGCGTGCCGGATGCTGGCGACGAGGCGGCTCGTTGGGTCAGCGAATTCATTGGCAAGCCGACGCGGATGGTGCATGTACCCGCAGATCGTGCGCGCAGCATGCCGAGTGGCTATGGCCGCAACGAAGACCGGGTCGGCTTTGCCGATGGCTTCCCGCTGTTACTGATTGGTCAGGCGTCCCTGGACGATCTGTCGGCGAAGATTGGACGCCCTCAGGAAATGCTGCGTTTCCGGCCGAATCTGGTCGTGGAGGGAGCAGAAGCTTTCGCCGAGGACGGCTGGAAGCGCATTCGTATCGGTGATATAGAATTCCGTCTGCTCAAGGGCTGCTCGCGCTGCATCCTGACGACCATCGATCCGGCTACCGGTGAGCGCAACGCTGATCGCGAGCCTCTGACCACCCTAAAGACCTACCGCGAGCGCGAGGGTGACGTCTGGTTCGGGCAGAACATGGTCAATGATGGTCCGGGCATTCTCGAAGTCGGTATGCCGGTGACGGTGCTGGAGTAGGGCGACTCCGTCGCGTTATTGTCCGTTTTTTCATGGTTTTTTCGGAGCCCTGCATGACAACTACCGTTCTGGTGCTGGTCGAAAGCGTCAACGAATATCTACCGATTCTTGAAAACAGTGGCTATCGACTGATCCTCGCGCCGACGCCTGCCAGCCGTGCAGACGCCATCGCGACCCGCAGCGAGGAAATCACCGCGGTGCTGACCCGTGGGCCGCTGGGGTTGTATGCAGAAGAAATTGCCGCGTTGCCGCATTTGCAGATTATCTGCGTGCTCGGCGCGGGTTACGAGCATGTTGACCTTGCTGCGGCACAAGCGCGGGGCATCACCGTCACCAACGGCGCAGGCGTCAACGCACCGACGGTGGCGGATCACGCCATGTCGTTGCTCCTGTCCATCGTGCGGGACATTCCTCAGGCTGACGCTTCAGTGCGTCGTGGTGAATGGCGCAAGGTGACGCGTCCTTCATTCGAGGGCAAGCGTCTTGGGATTCTGGGCCTCGGTGCCGTCGGCCTGGCTATCGCCCGGCGTGCCGCTGGTTTCGGCATCGTCATCAGCTATCACAATCGCAAGCCGCGTACCGACGTTGATTTCGACTATTGCGCAACGCCGCTCGAACTCGCCAGCGCTTGCGACTTTCTGATTGTCGCTACGCCAGGCGGTGGTGGTACGCGGCACTTGATCGACAGCAAGGCGCTGGACGCGCTGGGGCCGCAAGGGTTCGTGGTCAACATCGCGCGTGCCAGTGTGATTGATACCGCTGCGCTGGTTGACGCGTTACAGCAGCAGCGAATTGCCGGTGCGGCGCTGGATGTCTTCGACGACGAGCCGTCGGTGCCCGACGCGCTGAAAGCGCTCGACAATGTCGTGCTGACGCCACATGTGGGTGGTTTGTCGCCGGAGGCATCCGAGGCGACGGTGCAAATGGTCGCGGATAATTTGCTAGCGTTCTTTGCGGGTAAGCCGGTGTTGACGCCTGTTCACGGTTGACCTGAAGGCGCCGCCTGCTTTTTCAATCCATACCCGCCACGGCGCACCACAAAGAACCGGCAGGGGTGTGATGCTGGGCATTGTTATACAGGCCTCGATTGGCCCTCTATAGCCCGTCGGATTAAACAGCGCTTTATTGATAAGCAAACGTTCCCAGAAACTGTCATTTATGACAGTTGTCTGTTCCGCAGAGGAGGTATTAGATTCAGGACTTGTTAATACGATTAACAGGGGTTTTATGATGGCTACTCTTATTAACGAACTGTCGTTCAGGGCAACCGTTCGGTTAGTTTATAAGGACATGACTGCCTATTTTGACTTTTCCAAGATAACGTCCAGTGCGGGCTCAGCTGCCTACGCACCTCTCTCGGACAGGCTTTACAAGTCCGGGTCTGAAGATGTTTATTTCAAGGGGACAGAGGAACAGAAGTACCTGGCCGCGACCACGATGCCACGGGGCGGCACGGCTGCAACCCCTCGCCAGCAATTCTGGTTTATTTGCCGACAGTCCAGTGACGGATCCACCAGTTACCAGATAAAAGTCAAGCATGACCAGTTCATTGATTTCAAAGGTTGCTTTAATGATTTGGTCACAGAGAAACGGTCGCAATACAACTCGTTGACCATGAGTCAGCAATCCTTTGATTATTATATTGCCTCTTCCGGTACTAACTTTTCCGGCTGGAAAGTCCTGTGCGATGGCCGCGCTTTGAATGCCAGTGCGTTAAAAGCGGGCCTCATGGAAAATGTAACTATCATTGCACCCAATGGTAATACGGTCGGGATCAATGACAGCGTCACGTTCGGTCCGGACTGGTGGGCCTATGTGTCCTGCTGCAAGATAAAAGAGCCGCTCATCAGTACTCACACAGTCATCGTTCCATTAACGCTGGATATCCTTGAAACCAACATCGGAGATCCTGTTGTCTGATGATTGACGACGTGGGGCCGCCCGACCGGTCCCACGACAACATAGCGCCCGTGTTGGCCATATCCGGATTACGGGCTCCACGTCTTTCTATTGACCCGCGCGAATCACTTTTTTAAATCCCCTCAGCGGGCTATCGTCCTGTTCAATGTCCAGTGGATCTACCGAGGATAGTCAGGATGCTGAGCCGTTTGTTGGGGCGAGTATTGCGCGGGCGCGGTGCTACCGAGAACAAGCTGATCTGGAATCACAAGGCGGTGGCGTTTTCGCCGGTGGTCATTGACGTGCGCAGCCCGGCATTTGTCTCGATGGCACAGATCCCGCTGTCCCACGTCGGTTCGGCCAAGGGCGGTAACCTGTCTCCGCCACTGGAGTGGCAGGGAGTGCCACCCGGTACCCGGGAGTTGGTGCTGGTCATCGAAGATGCTGATGCGCCGTTGCCTTTCGCGTTCGTGCATGCAATTGCCGTAGGTATCTCGCCGGACCTTACAGGTTTGCCGGTCGGGGCCTTGAGCAGTGCTTCACGTGGCCTGCTCACGTTGGGGCTTAGTACGTTCGGCAGTGCGACGTATATCGGACCGCAACCCTTGACCGGCCATGGCCCGCATCGCTATAGCTTCCAGTTGCTGGCGCTGGATCGACAGCTGCAACTGGACGGCCCGCCCAGTCGCAGCCAGTTGCTCAAGGCCATCGACGGCGCAGTGATCGGCCGCGGTCGACTCGACGGGATTCATGAGCGTGCCTGATACCGTGTGCCTGGGGAGCGTCTGTTGCCGGGAGCGCGAATATGCCAGCATTGTCCGCTCGCAGTTACCTGATTGACGCATTCGTGCAGGAATCTTTATGAGCCAAAGCCCGCCGCCAATAGTCGCGCTGCAGATACCCGAAGGCCTCCGTATTGCACCGCGGGTGCTGTGTCATGCCACCAGTCTGCGCAAGGCCACGCGACGCATATCACAGCTTTACGACGCCGTTCTGGCACCCTGTGGTTTGCGCTCGACACAGCGCTCGATTCTGATTCAGGTGGCGCGCAATCAGGCGCCTGCGGTGACCGAGTTGGCGGCCATTCTGGTCATTGACCGTTCTGCGCTGGCGCAAAATCTCAAGCCGCTGGAGCGCGAGGGGCTGATTTCGGTGGAAGTCGACCCGCAAGACAAACGCAGCCGAAGGGTGTGTCTGACCCAGGCCGGGTTGGACAAATTACTGGAGTCCCAGGCGCTTTGGGAGCAGGCCCAGTTGTGTTTTGAAACCTCTCTTGGTCAGCAACAGGCGTGTGAGCTGCGCGAGCTGCTGGCAAAAGTCGCCGCGCTTGATTATGGCGACGGCGCGCCAGATACACGACCTGTAGGAGCTGCCGAAGGCTGCGATGGCGGTATACCGGGATGAATGCTTCGCAGCCTTCGGCAGCTCCTACAGAACATGCGAAATGGACCGTGCTACGGATGCACCGGCGGGATGTACGCCAGGGTTGTGCCCAGAATCCACAGCAGGAACAGCACCAGCGGTGTGTGCACCAGTAACTGCACAAACGAGAACCCGATCAGGTCGCGCGCCTTCAGGCCCAATACTCCCAGCAGCGGCAGCATGTAAAACGGGTTGATCAGGTTCGGCAGCGCTTCAGCGGCGTTGTAGATCTGTACCGCCCAGCCCAGATGGTATTCAAGGTCGTTGGCGACCTGCATCACATAGGGTGCTTCGATGATCCATTTACCACCGCCCGAAGGAATGAAGAAACCCAGAACTGCCGAGTACACGCCCATCAAAAGCGCGTAGGTGTCATGGGAGGCAATGCTGGTGAAGAAGGTGGAAATATGGTGCGCCAGGGTCTGTGCGTCGGTGCCTTTGACGGTGGTCATCAACGCTGCGATCGAGCCGTATAGCGGGAACTGGATCAGCACGCCGGTGGTGGTTGGTACTGCTCGCGTCACCGCATCAAGGAAGCTGCGCGGACGCCAGTGCAGTAATGCGCCGACCATGATGAACAGGAAGTTGTAAGTATTCAGGCCTGAAATCGCGGTAATCGCCGGTTTGGTGGAGAACTCGTTGAAGATCCAGCCGGATGCAAGTACCACCATCAGAATGATCAGCAACGGGCTGTATTCCAGCCATTCGCCCGGACGGGTGCGAGCAGGCAACTCTGGCATGCTGAACGACGGATCGACGCCGCAGGCCTTTGCATCTTTGGCGCTGTTCGGGCCCGGTGCCGTGGCGTAGGCAACCACCAGGGAAACGACGACCAGTGCTGCCAGCAGAACGCCGGACTGCCAAAGGAAGATAGTTTCGGTGAAGGGGATCACGCCGGTAATTGCCAGAATCGAGGGCGGCAGGCTTCCGGGGTTGGCTTGCAATTGCGCGGCGGAGGATGAGAGCCCCAGCGCCCATACCGCACCTAGCCCGAGATAAGCCGCTGCACCAGCGGCGCGATAGTCCATGCGCAGGTCGGTGCGGCGGGCGAGGGCGCGCACCAGCAGGCCGCCGAATACCAGCGACAGCCCCCAGTTGAGCAGTGACGCGACCATGGAAATCAGCGCGACCCAAGCCACGGCCGAGCGGCCGTTTTTAGGGATGCGTGCCAGCCGGTCGATGAGTTTTACTGCGGGAGGCGAGCTGGCTACCACATAGCCGCCAATGACTACGAACGCCATTTGCATGGTGAACGGAATCAAACTCCAGAACCCATCACCGAACGCCTTCGCTGCGTCGGCAGGTTTGGCGCCCATGGCCAGAGTGGCAACTGTGACGATCACCACCGCGAGCGCAGCGAACACCCAGGAATCGGGAAACCAGCGCTCCGCCCATTTGGCGCAGCGCAAGGCAAAACGGGCAGAGCGGCTATCTTCGATATCAGCGGCCACAGGGATGTCCTCTTGTATTTATTATTGATAGTTGAATCGTTGCCGCATACCCACTGTAGGAGCTGCCGAAGGCTGCGATCGCGGTGTGTCAGTCACTC
>NZ_JBTOQI010000027.1:0-30850 GCF_055283875.1 Pseudomonas sp. HP_14
CCCGCCCCCGCGCCCGCTCGCGGGGGCGCCCACCCGCCCTCCCCCCCCGACCCACATCCCACCCCCCCCCCCCCCCCCCCCCCCCCCCCCCCCCCCCCCCCCCCACTCCTACAGGAAAGCATTACAACTCCACCACCCGAGGAGCAACCACCCATGAACTGGCAAGCCCACGTCACCGTCGCCACGATCGTCGAAGATCAAGGCAAATTCCTGTTTGTAGAAGAACTCAAGGGTGGCAAGGCCGTGCTCAACCAGCCGGCCGGCCACCTCGACCCGAATGAATCCCTGCAACGCGCTGCCGTGCGCGAAACGCTTGAAGAGACTGGCTGGGATGTCGAACTGACCAGCGTCATCGGCATCTATCTCTACACCGCGCCAAGCAACGGTGTGACCTATCAGCGCATCTGCTTTGCCGCCAAACCGCTACGACACAATCCAGAGTATCAACTGGATGACGGCATTATCGGCCCGCAATGGCTGACCCGTGACGAACTCATTGCTCAGCAGGACCGCTGGCGCAGCGAGCTGGTGCTGCGCTGCGTGGACGATTACCTGAACGGCGAACACTTCAGTCTCGACCTGCTGCGCGACAAGGCGTGAGACTCACGCGCCCGCTCCTGTTAGAATCGCGTCCTTTTCGAAGCTACCCATTGAATTCCTATGCCTGATTCAACCCTTTCCGATACTGCACAGAAGCGCGTCATCGTCGGCATGTCCGGCGGCGTAGACTCTTCGGTTTCTGCCGTTCTGCTCATGGAGCAGGGCTATCAGGTGGAAGGCCTGTTCATGAAGAACTGGGAAGAAGACGATGGAACGGAATACTGCACCGCCCGCGAAGACCTCGCCGACGCCCAGGCCGTGTGCGACAAGATCGGCATCAAACTGCATACCGCCAACTTCGCTGCTGAATACTGGGACAACGTGTTCGAGCACTTCCTGGCTGAATACAAAGCCGGGCGCACGCCGAACCCGGACATCCTGTGCAACCGTGAAATCAAGTTCAAGGCCTTTCTCGACTACGCCCTGATGCTCGGTGCCGACCTGATTGCCACCGGCCACTATGTACGCCGTCGCGATATCGATGACCGTACCGAACTGCTCAAGGGCCTGGACCCGAACAAAGACCAGAGCTACTTCCTGCATGCCGTGGGTGGCGATCAGATCGCCAGAACCCTGTTCCCGGTTGGTGAACTGGAGAAGCCCGAAGTGCGGGCGATTGCCGAGAAGCACGGCCTGGCGACGGCCAAGAAAAAAGACTCCACCGGTATCTGCTTTATTGGTGAGCGACGCTTTACTGACTTTCTGCGCCAGTATCTGCCCGCTCAACCCGGCGAGATCAAGACCACCGAAGGCGAAGTCATCGGTCGCCACAGCGGTCTGATGTACCACACCATCGGCCAGCGCCAGGGCCTGGGCATTGGCGGCCTGAAAGACGCCAGCGATGACCCGTGGTACGTGCTGGTCAAGGACCTTGAGAACAACGAGCTGATCGTGGGCCAAGGCAACGACCATCCCTGGTTGTTCTCCCGGGCCCTCGTGGCTTCGCAGATCTACTGGGTGAACCCGATCGACCTGAGCACGCCGCGTCGCCTGACGGCTAAAGTGCGCTACCGCCAAAGCGATCAGCTCTGCACGCTGGAGCAGACCGCCGACGGCTATCGCGCCACCTTCGACGAACCGCAACGCGCCGTCACACCTGGTCAGTCCGTGGTGTTTTATGACGGTGAAATCTGCCTGGGCGGCGGCGTGATAGAAATCGCCGAAGCCTGGCACAGCAAGGACAAGCGTTGATGACCCCGATTCAGGAGCAACTGATCGCACTGGCTGGCGTGTTTCAGGCCGCCGTGCTGGTAGACCGGATCGCCAAGACCGGTCAAAGCAGCGAAGCAGTCCTGGGCTGCATGCTCGGCAGCCTGCTGGTGCAGGACCCGAAGGACACGCTTGACGTTTACGGCGGCGACGACCTGAACCTGCGTGAAGGCTACCGCGCCCTGGCCAGCGCCCTGGAACGTGACCCGTCGACATTGCAGCGCGAACCCTTGCGCTATGCCTTGTCGATGCTAGGCCTGGAACGCCAACTGGCCAAGCGCGACGACATGCTGGAAACCGTAGGCAACCGCCTGCCGCAAATCCAGTCTCAAGTCGAACACTTCGGCATCGCCCACGAAAACGTGATCGCGGCCTGTGGCGCGCTGTATCAAGACACGCTGAGCACACTACGCCAGCGCATCCAGGTGCACGGCGACATGCGCAACCTGCAGCAGCCGAGCAACGCTTCAAAAATCCGCGCCCTGCTGCTGGCCGGTATTCGCTCTGCCCGCCTGTGGCGGCAAAATGGCGGGCATCGCTGGCAGCTGGTTGTGAGTCGCCGCAAGCTATTGAAAGAACTGTACCCGCTGATGCATGGCTGATTCGCCACACATTTGCAGACACTGCTGACAAACACCGCGTGACATACGCTGGTCAGACCGCCCCGATCCGGCCTGGTTTTAATGTATGATACGCGCCCCTTTTCGTTGCCTGACTGTCCGAGAGCACCCCATGCAGCTTTCTTCGCTCACTGCGGTTTCCCCTGTTGACGGCCGCTACGCCGGTAAAACCGAGGCCTTGCGCCCAATTTTCAGCGAATACGGCCTGATCCGTTTTCGCGTCATGGTTGAAGTACGCTGGCTCCAGCGTCTGGCCGCGCACCCTGAAATCACTGAAGTTCCGGCGTTTTCCGCCGAAGCCAACGCCATTCTCAATACCTTGGCGGAAGACTTCTCGGTGACTCACGCCGAGCGCGTGAAGGAAATCGAGCGCACCACCAACCACGACGTCAAAGCCGTGGAATACCTGCTCAAGGAACAGGCTGCCAAGCTGCCTGAGCTGGACAAGGTCAGTGAGTTCATCCACTTCGCCTGCACCAGCGAGGACATCAACAACCTGTCCCACGCACTGATGCTGCGCGAAGGCCGCGACAACGTGATGCTGCCCCTGATGCGCAAGATCGCTGATTCGATCCGCGAGCTGGCTATCCGCTTCGCCGACGTTCCAATGCTGTCGCGCACTCACGGTCAGCCGGCTTCGCCGACCACTCTGGGTAAAGAGCTGGCCAACGTGGTGTATCGTCTGGAGCGTCAGATCGCCCAGATCGCTGCAGTGCCACTGCTTGGCAAAATCAACGGTGCAGTGGGCAACTACAACGCACATATCTCGGCCTACCCGTCCATCGACTGGGAAGCCAACGCTCGCGCCTTCATCGAAGACGAGCTGGGTCTGGGCTTCAACCCTTACACCACGCAGATCGAGCCGCACGATTACATCGCCGAGCTGTTCGACGCCATTGCGCGTTTCAACACCATCCTGATCGACTTCGACCGTGATATCTGGGGCTACATTTCCCTGGGTTATTTCAAGCAGCGCACAATCGCAGGCGAAATCGGTTCGTCGACCATGCCGCACAAGGTCAACCCGATCGACTTCGAAAACTCCGAAGGCAACCTGGGTATCGCTAACGCACTGTTCCAGCATCTGGCGAGCAAGCTGCCGATCTCCCGCTGGCAGCGTGACCTGACCGATTCCACCGTGCTGCGTAACTTGGGCGTTGGCTTCGCTCACAGCGTTATTGCCTACGAAGCCACTCTCAAAGGCATCAGCAAGCTGGAACTCAACGAGCAGAAAATCGCCGCTGATCTGGACGCTTGCTGGGAAGTCCTGGCAGAGCCGATCCAGACCGTCATGCGTCGCTACAACATCGAAAACCCATACGAGAAGCTGAAAGAACTGACGCGCGGCAAGGGCATCAGCCCTGAAGCGCTGCAGACGTTCATCGACACGCTGGACATGCCTGCCGAGGCCAAGGCCGAGTTGAACAAACTCACCCCGGCCAATTACATCGGCAATGCGGTTGCTCAAGCCAAGCGCATCTGATCTGCGAAAAACCATTGCACACGCCCGGCGATGCCGGGCGTTTTTATTGCAGTCTCGAAAAGACAAACTTTCAATAGGTTACACATGAATCCTGATATTCCTCTTCAACTTCTGGGCGGCATCAGCGCGCGCGTTTTCTTGCGTGACTACTGGCAGAAAAAGCCACTCCTGATCCGTCAGGCCCTGCCGGACTTTCAGAGCCCGATCGATCCTGACGAGCTGGCTGGCCTGGCCCTGGAAGAAGAAGTCGAATCGCGATTGGTCATCGAGAACGGCGAGCGCCCATGGGAGCTGCGTCGAGGCCCGTTCGCTGAAGACGAATTCAGCAAGCTGCCGGAAAAAGACTGGACGCTGCTGGTCCAGGCGGTTGACCAGTTCGTGCCGGAAGTCGGCGAACTGCTGGAAAACTTCCGCTTCCTGCCGAGCTGGCGCATTGACGACGTCATGGTCAGTTACGCAGCACCTGGCGGCGGTGTCGGCCCGCACTTTGATAACTACGACGTGTTCTTGCTGCAAGGTCACGGCAAGCGCCACTGGCAGATCGGTCAGATGTGCGATTCGGACAGTCCTCTGCTGCAACATGCTGACCTGCGCATCCTGTCTGACTTCCAGATGACTGAAGAATGGACGCTGGAACCGGGCGATATGCTTTACCTACCGCCGCGTCTCGCCCACTGCGGCGTCGCCGTTGATGACTGTCTGACGTACTCGGTCGGCTTCCGCGCCCCGAGCGCTGCCGAAGTGCTGACCCACTTCACCGACTTCCTCAGCCAGTTCACCCCTGATGAAGAGCGCTACACGGATGCAGATGCACAACCGGCCAATGACCCTCATCAGATCCAGCACGACGCTCTGGACCGCCTGAAAGCCTTGCTGGCTGAACACATGGGCGACGAGCGCCTGCTGCTGACCTGGTTCGGCCAGTTCATGACCGAGCCGCGCTATCCGGAACTGGTGACAGGTCCGGAACTGGAAGAAGAAGACCTGCTGAGCAGCCTGGAACAGGGCGCAGTTCTCATTCGTAACCCAAGCGCGCGCCTGGCATGGTCCGAAGTCGACGACGACCTGCTACTGTTCGCCAGTGGTCAAAGCCGTCTGCTGCCGGGTAGCCTGCGCGAACTGCTGAAAATGATCTGCGCCGCCGATGCCCTGCACAGTGACAACCTCGGCCAATGGTTGGCCGATGAAGAAGGACGCAACCTGCTCTGTGAGCTGGTAAAACAAGGAAGCCTGGGGTTTGCCGATGAATAGAACCAACGTGCGTGTCGCTGACTGGCACAAAGACAATGCCGATATCCGTCGCGTACGCGATGCCGTATTTGTTGCCGAACAGTCAGTGCCGCCAGAACTGGAATGGGACGCTGAAGACAGCGAAGCCATTCACTTCCTCGCGCTGGAGGGGGACTTTGCGATAGGCACAGCCCGCCTGCTGCCGGACGGTGAAATCGGTCGGTTGTCAGTACTCAAGGACTGGCGTGGCATGAAAGTCGGCGAAGCGCTGCTCAGCGCAGTCATCGACGAAGCCGAGCGACGCGACCTCAAGCAGCAGAATCTCAGCGGCCAGGTCCAGGCCGTCGAGTTCTACCAGCGCTTTGGCTTTACCGTGGTCAGCGAAGAGTTTCTTGAGGCAGGCCTGCCCCATGTGAACATGACGCGCCACTCGGGCTGAACCGCCTGACTCAACGCCCTGCCCGCCTGTTTCAGCATGACTATGCTGGTACAGGCGGGCAGGGCGTTTTGCTATCCGCATACGCCTCCTGTTCAACTTGTGCTCCCGCAAGCCGACAAACTGGCAAACTCAGCTCATATTTAGCCGTTCCAGGAGATCAGACTCATGTTCCTGCGCCCCCTGCTCACTTCACTGCTGCTGATATGTAGTGTTTCTGCCATGGCCGCTACCGAAGTGGTACCGCTCAATTACAGAACAAGCGATGACCTGCTGCCAGTCGCCAAATCTTTTCTGGGTCCAGACGGCTCAGTCAGCGCCTACAACAACCAACTGATCGTCAACGCCGAGCCGCGCAAGATCGAAGAACTGCGTGCGTTGATCTCGCAACTTGATGTGGCTGCCAAACGCTTGCTGATTAGCGTCGATACCAGCGATAGCGCGTCACGTAGCAGCAATGGCGTCAATCAGAGCCGGGTAATAAGTTACGGCACCACTAGCCGCGAGGGTGGCGTGCAACAAGTGCAAGCCAGCGAAGGCACGCCAGCGTTGATTCAGGTGGGCCAGAGCGTGCCCGTTACCACATCACGGACCGACAGTTACGGCTATGCCCAGAGCAACACCGAATATCGCAATGTGACTCAGGGTTTTTACGTCACCGCTAGCGTGACCGGTGACATCGTGCACCTGAATATCAGCACCAACCGCGATCGCGTAAGCCAGGAACGGTCCGACACCTTCAAGGTGCAAAGTACCGACAGCCAGGTCAGCGGGCGCCTGGGTGAATGGATCACCCTGGCGGGCGTGAGCGATCAGTCAGTTGCCGACCGCCAAGGCAATACGCAGCAGTATTCGACTCAGGGTCGAGAAGACATGACATTGCGCGTAATGGTGCAAACCCTCGACTGAACAAAGGCTCCAGCAAAATCGGGTACCAAAGGGCCTTTAACTGACTGATTGGTCGCGACAGAGCCAAAATGTAGTGACAACAAAAAAGCACTACAAAACGTTTGACGGGTCAAAAATGGCGAGGCATGATTGCCTCGCTCCCGCTAATCAGAGGCCCTGAAAAGAGCCTTCGGATCGCGCTCAAATCCTACGAGCCGATTCGTGTCTGTATCGCCCACAAGGCAGTTTGACGAGGTTGCGACTGGAACGAAGTTGTCCTGAGGGACGGAAGCGTATTACGGTCCATCGGCAAAGCTGCCAGGTGACGCAACAGGCTCTTGAGTGCCCGACTGCACGCCACAGCTACGCCTTGAACTCGCTCTTCCCGCCTCGAACGACCTCCTTTCACCGCCACCGCGCAAATCAGGCTCATAACCAGACATCTGATCAGCGAGCAGCCATCCATGTGCCTTCGATATCCGGGGCGTTTTGGCGGAGCAGGACATTCCAACAAAACCTATGTGAAAGGGGTTTCGCTCATGGCACTGACACGCGAACAACAAATAGCAGCTCTCGAAAAAGACTGGGCTGAAAATCCGCGCTGGAAAAATGTGACCCGTACGTATTCCGCCGCTGACGTCGTCCGCCTGCGTGGCTCGGTTCAACCTGAACACACATTCGCCAGAAATGGCGCGGAGAAGCTCTGGAATCTGGTCACTCAAGGTGCCAAGCCTTCCTTCCGTCCTGATAAAGACTTCGTCAACTGCATGGGCGCCCTCACCGGCGGTCAGGCGGTACAACAGGTCAAGGCCGGCATTCAGGCGATTTATCTGTCTGGCTGGCAGGTAGCCGCCGACAATAACTCGGCCGAATCGATGTACCCCGATCAATCGCTGTACCCGGTGGACTCCGTACCGACCGTGGTCAAGCGCATCAATAATTCTTTCCGCCGCGCCGACCAGATTCAGTGGAAAGCCGGGAAAGGTCCGGGCGACGAAGGCTACATCGATTACTTCGCACCCATCGTAGCGGATGCCGAGGCCGGTTTTGGCGGCGTACTCAACGCCTATGAACTCATGAAAAGCATGATCGAAGCGGGTGCCGCTGGCGTCCACTTTGAGGACCAACTGGCATCGGTCAAGAAATGCGGCCACATGGGCGGCAAGGTTCTGGTCCCCACCCAGGAAGCGGTACAAAAACTGGTAGCCGCTCGGCTCGCGGCGGACGTTGCCGGTGTACCGACGATTATTCTGGCACGTACCGACGCCAACGCAGCTGACCTGCTGACCTCTGACTGCGATCCGTATGACAAACCGTTCGTAACCGGCACCCGCACGCACGAAGGCTTCTACAAAGTCCGCGCCGGACTGGATCAAGCCATCGCCCGCGGCCTGGCCTATGCGCCTTACGCCGATCTGATCTGGTGCGAAACCGCCAAGCCGGATCTGGACGAAGCGCGCCGCTTTGCTGAAGCAATCAAGAAGGAATACCCGGATCAGTTGCTCTCGTACAACTGCTCGCCCTCCTTCAACTGGAAGAAGAACCTGGACGACGCGACCATCGCGAAATTCCAGCGCGAGCTGTCGGCCATGGGTTACAAGCATCAGTTCATCACCCTGGCGGGCATTCACAACATGTGGCACAGCATGTTCAACCTGGCGCACGACTATGCCCGCAACGACATGACGGCCTACGTGAAACTGCAGGAGCAGGAATTCGCCGATGCCGCCAAGGGTTACACCTTTGTCGCGCACCAGCAGGAAGTGGGCACCGGCTACTTCGATGACGTGACCACCGTGATTCAGGGTGGAGTGTCTTCGGTGACGGCGCTGACGGGCTCTACGGAGGAAGAGCAGTTTCATTGATGGCTGCTGATTCCACTACAGACCGTCTGCATTGGGCGGTCTGTTTCGCCTGACACATCGCCATCGCGAGCAAGCTCACTCCTACAGTTAACCGCATTTCAAACTGTAGGAGTGAGCTTGCTCGCGATGACATCATTCTGGTCGCTGCAAGACCCGACTTGGCAAAGCGAAAGCAGAACGCCTACGACTTAGGTATTAGCTGAAATTCTTAACTAATTCGCAAAATAACCCACTTAACCACAACCAACAACAAATGATACTTATTATCATTTAGAAAACAGTCCTTCTTCCGTAACTTTTTAGAACGAAACATAATTAGGTTAAACCCCGCCAACCCCCGCCCCGCCTGCTCCAAGCCCTCAACTGCGGCCCGTAAGTGATTAATTGCACAAATTAATTTGATATAGAAAATTTACTTGCCCTGTTTTTGCACATAAAATCACCGAAATTGATTTCGCTGCGACATATCGTCGCTGCATATACTATTTTCAAGCTCAGAGACCATTGATCTCTGTCAAGGAATGCCAGCATGTCCGAATCGACAGGTTTGATTGCCCACAACTGGGGCTTCGCCATTTTCCTTTTGGGTGTAGTCGGCCTGTGCGCCTTCATGCTCGGTGTTTCCAGCCTGCTGGGCAGTAAAGCCTGGGGCCGCAGCAAAAACGAACCGTTTGAATCCGGCATGTTGCCTACCGGCAGCGCCCGTCTTCGCCTCTCGGCAAAATTCTATCTGGTCGCGATGCTCTTCGTGATCTTCGACATTGAAGCCCTCTATCTCTTTGCCTGGTCTGTGTCCGTCCGCGAAAGCGGCTGGACCGGATTCGTCGAAGCACTCGTTTTCATAGCAATTCTGTTGGCAGGTCTTGTCTACCTATGGCGGGTTGGAGCGCTGGATTGGGCTCCTGAAGGTCGCCGTAATCGGCAAGCGAAGCTAAAACAATGAGGCTTTGGCGATGCAATACAATCTCACCAGGATCGACCCGGATGCTCCGAATGACGAGTATCCAATCGGCAAACGGGAAACTGTTTCCGACCCGCTAGAAGATCAAGTCCACAAAAACATCTACATGGGCAAGCTGGAAGACGTGCTGAGTGGTGCGGTCAACTGGGGGCGTAAAAACTCCCTGTGGCCTTACAACTTCGGCTTGTCGTGCTGCTATGTGGAAATGACAACCGCCTTCACGGCGCCCCATGACATCGCCCGCTTCGGCGCCGAAGTTATCCGGGCATCGCCGCGTCAGGCGGATTTCATGGTTATTGCCGGTACTTGCTTCATCAAGATGGCGCCGATCATTCAGCGTCTCTACGAGCAAATGCTCGAACCTAAATGGGTTATTTCCATGGGTTCGTGTGCCAACTCCGGTGGTATGTACGACATTTATTCCGTGGTTCAGGGCGTGGACAAGTTCCTTCCTGTGGATGTCTATGTGCCCGGCTGCCCGCCCCGCCCCGAAGCGTTTCTGCAAGGCTTGATGCTGTTGCAGGAATCCATCGGCCAGGAGCGTCGCCCTCTTTCCTGGGTCGTCGGTGACCAAGGCGTGTATCGCGCCGAGATGCCGTCGCAAAAGGAACAGCGCCGCGAACAGCGAATCGCAGTCACCAATCTGCGCAGCCCCGACGAAGTCTGATCCAGAACTGTTCCTTTTAAAGAACGAATAGCTGGCTTCATTCTTTACGTTGACCGAAAGCGATAAAAAACCATGACTACAGGCAGTGCTCTGTACATCCCGCCTTACAAGGCAGACGACCAAGACGTCGTCGTAGAATTGAACAACCGTTTTGGCGCCGAAGCGTTCACCGCTCAATCGACCCGCACTGGCATGCCTGTGCTGTGGGTCGAGCGTGCGCGCCTGATTGAGGTGCTGACCTTCCTGCGTCAGTTGCCAAAACCTTACGTCATGCTTTATGACCTGCATGGCGTGGACGAACGTCTGCGTACCAAGCGCCATGGCTTGCCGGGTGCTGACTTCAGCGTGTTCTACCACTTGCTGTCGATCGAACGTAACAGCGACGTGATGATCAAGGTAGCGCTGTCCGAAAGCGACCTCAGCCTGCCGTCCGTGACCAGCATCTGGCCCAACGCCAACTGGTACGAGCGTGAAGTCTGGGACATGTTCGGTATCGACTTCCGCGGTCACCCGCACCTGAGCCGCATCATGATGCCGCCGACCTGGGAAGGTCACCCGCTGCGCAAGGACTTCCCGGCCCGTGCCACCGAGTTCGATCCGTTCAGCCTGACCCTGGCCAAGCAGCAACTGGAAGAAGAAGCCGCGCGCTTTAATCCGGAAGACTGGGGCATGAAGCGCTCCGGGACCAACGAGGACTACATGTTCCTCAACCTGGGCCCGAACCACCCTTCGGCTCACGGTGCGTTCCGTATCATTCTGCAACTGGACGGTGAAGAGATCGTCGATTGCGTTCCGGACATTGGTTACCACCACCGTGGTGCCGAGAAAATGGCCGAGCGTCAGTCGTGGCACAGCTTCATTCCGTACACCGACCGGATCGATTATCTGGGCGGCGTGATGAACAACCTGCCGTACGTGCTCTCAGTCGAGAAACTGGCTGGCATCAAGGTGCCTGAGAAAGTCGACACCATCCGAATCATGATGGCGGAGTTCTTCCGGATCACCAGCCACTTGCTGTTCCTGGGTACTTACATTCAGGACGTTGGCGCCATGACCCCGGTGTTCTTCACCTTCACCGACCGTCAGCGGGCCTACACCGTGATCGAAGCCATCACCGGTTTCCGTCTGCACCCGGCCTGGTATCGCATCGGCGGCGTTGCTCACGACCTGCCACGCGGTTGGGAAAAACTGGTCAAGGATTTCGTTGACTGGCTGCCGAAGCGTCTCGACGAATACACCAAAGCGGCTCTGCAAAACAGCATCCTGAAAGGTCGGACCATCGGTGTCGCTGCCTATAACACCAAAGAGGCCCTCGAATGGGGTGTCACCGGTGCAGGCCTGCGTTCTACCGGTTGCGATTTCGACCTGCGTAAAGCGCGCCCTTACTCCGGCTACGAGAACTTCGAGTTTGAAGTGCCGCTGGCGGCCAATGGTGACGCCTACGACCGCTGCATGGTTCGCGTAGAAGAGATGCGCCAGAGCATCAAGATCATCGACCAGTGCATGCGCAACATGCCGGAAGGCCCGTACAAAGCGGATCACCCGCTGACCACGCCGCCGCCGAAAGAGCGCACGCTGCAGCACATCGAGACCTTGATCACGCACTTCCTGCAAGTTTCGTGGGGCCCGGTCATGCCGGCCAACGAATCCTTCCAGATGATCGAAGCGACCAAGGGCATCAACAGTTATTACCTGACGAGCGACGGCGGCACCATGAGCTACCGTACCCGGATCCGCACCCCAAGCTTCCCGCATCTGCAACAGATCCCTTCGGTGATCAAAGGCAGCATGGTCGCGGACTTGATTGCGTACCTGGGTAGTATCGATTTCGTTATGGCCGACGTGGACCGCTAAGCATGAGCATGAACAGCACGCTTATCCAGACAGACCGTTTCGCCCTCAGCGAAACCGAGCGCTCGGCCATTGAGCACGAGTTGCATCACTATGAAGACCCGCGCGCGGCGTCCATCGAAGCCCTGAAGATCGTCCAGAAGGAACGAGGCTGGGTGCCGGACGGCGCGATCTACGCCATTGGCGAACTGATCGGCATCCCTGCCAGTGACGTTGAAGGTGTGGCGACGTTCTACAGCCAAATCTTCCGCCAGCCGGTTGGCCGACACATTATTCGCGTCTGCAACAGCATGGTCTGTTTCATCGCCGGTCACGAATCGGTTGTCGAAGAGATCCAGAATTCGCTGGGCATCGCTCCTGGCCAGACTACGGCCGACGGGCGTTTCACCCTGCTGCCGGTCTGCTGCCTGGGCAACTGCGACAAAGCCCCGGCCGTGATGGTCGACGATGACACCTTTGGCGACGTGCAACCCGGCACTGTGGCCAAGATGCTGGAGGGTTACCCATGACCATCACTTCCTTCGGCCCTGCCAACCGCATTGCGCGCACGGCAGAAACCCACCCGCTGACCTGGCGTCTGCGTGACGACGGCGAGCCGGTCTGGCTCGACGAATATCAGGCCAAAGACGGTTATGCGGCGGCGCGCAAGGCGCTCACCCAGCAATCGCCTGACGACATCGTCCAGTCAGTCAAAGACTCCGGCCTTAAAGGTCGCGGCGGCGCGGGCTTCCCCACTGGCGTGAAGTGGGGCCTGATGCCCAAAGACGAATCCATGAACATCCGCTACCTGCTGTGCAACGCGGATGAAATGGAGCCCAACACCTGGAAAGACCGGATGCTGATGGAGCAGCTGCCACACCTATTGGTGGAAGGCATGCTGATCAGTGCTCGTGCGCTGAAAGCCTATCGCGGTTACATCTTCCTGCGCGGCGAATACGTCACTGCGGCCAAGCACCTCAATCGTGCCGTGGCAGAAGCCAAGGCAGCCGGTCTGCTGGGCAAGAACATTCTGGGCACCGGCTTTGATTTCGAGCTGTTCGTTCACACCGGCGCCGGGCGTTACATCTGCGGTGAAGAAACCGCACTGATCAACTCCCTGGAAGGCCGTCGCGCCAACCCGCGCTCCAAGCCGCCCTTCCCGGCCGCCGTTGGTGTGTGGGGCAAGCCGACGTGCGTGAACAACGTCGAAACCCTGTGCAACGTGCCCGCCATCGTTGGCAACGGCAACGACTGGTATAAATCCATCGCCCGCGAAGGCAGCGAAGACCACGGCACCAAGCTGATGGGTTTCTCCGGCAAGGTGAAAAACCCTGGCCTGTGGGAACTGCCTTTCGGCGTACAGGCCCGTGAGTTGTTCGAAGACTACGCAGGCGGCATGCGCGACGGTTACAAGCTCAAGTGCTGGCAGCCAGGCGGCGCCGGTACCGGCTTCCTGTTGCCGGAACACCTCGAAGCGCAAATGTATGCCGGCGGCATCGCCAAGGTCGGTACGCGGATGGGTACAGGGCTGGCCATGGCCGTTGACGACAAGGTCAACATGGTCTCGCTGCTGCGCAACATGGAAGAGTTCTTCGCTCAGGAATCCTGCGGTTTCTGTACCCCCTGCCGTGACGGTTTGCCCTGGAGCGTGAAGATTCTGCGCGCCCTGGAAAAAGGCGTCGGCCAGGCGGGTGATATCGAAACCCTGCTGGGACTCGTTGGCTTCCTTGGCCCGGGCAAGACCTTCTGTGCTCACGCACCGGGTGCCGTGGAGCCGTTGGGCAGTGCGATCAAATATTTCCGCCCGGAGTTCGAGGCCGGTATCGCGCCCACCAGCGCAGCCGTCCCGCCTCTGGCAAGGCCGATCATCGTCGGCGCGTAACCGTTTGCAAGGCCGGGGGAATGCCTCCGGTCCATCGCGTGATGACGCCCTGAAGGCTGTTTAGAGTCGCGCGAATAACAAGATTCCATTAGCCACGCCCGCTGACACCGGGCCAACGAAGACCTTTGAACCATGGCCACTATCCACGTAGACGGCAAAGCGCTCGAAGTCGATGGGGCAGACAACCTGTTACAGGCATGTCTGTCGCTAGGCCTCGACATCCCGTATTTCTGCTGGCACCCCGCCCTCGGCAGCGTTGGCGCCTGTCGCCAATGTGCGGTCAAGCAGTACACGGACGAGAACGACACCCGTGGTCGTATCGTCATGTCCTGCATGACTCCAGCCACCGATAACACCTGGATTTCCATCGAAGATGACGAATCCAAGGCCTTCCGGGCCAGTGTCGTCGAATGGCTGATGACCAACCACCCCCACGACTGCCCGGTCTGTGAGGAAGGCGGTCACTGCCACCTGCAAGACATGACCGTGATGACTGGCCACAACGAGCGCCGTTATCGCTTCACTAAACGCACCCACCAGAACCAGGAACTCGGCCCGTTCATCGCTCACGAGATGAACCGCTGCATCGCCTGCTACCGTTGCGTACGTTTCTATAAAGATTATGCGGGCGGCACTGACCTCGGTGTGTTCGGCGCCCACGACAACGTGTACTTTGGTCGCGTTGAAGACGGCGTTCTGGAAAGCGAGTTCTCCGGCAACCTCACCGAGGTCTGCCCGACCGGTGTGTTCACCGACAAGACTCACTCCGAGCGTTACAACCGTAAGTGGGACATGCAGTTCTCGCCGAGTATCTGCCATGGCTGCTCAAGCGGTTGCAACATCAGCCCGGGCGAGCGCTACGGTGAAATCCGCCGTATCGAGAATCGCTACAACGGTTCGGTCAACCAGTACTTCCTGTGTGACCGCGGCCGTTTCGGCTACGGCTACGTCAACCGCGAAGACCGTCCACGTCAGCCACATCTGGCCGACGGCAGCAAACTGAGCCTGGATCAGGCCCTGGATAACGCGGCTGATCTGCTGCGCGGTCGCAACATCGTCGGTATCGGTTCGCCTCGCGCCAGCCTGGAAAGCAACTACGCCCTGCGCGAGCTGGTGGGTGCCGAGCACTTCTATTCGGGTATTGAAGCTTCCGAGCTGGAGCGCATCCGTCTGGTCGCCCAAGTGCTGAAAGACAGCCCGCTGCCGATCCCGACCCTGCGTGACATCGAAGACCACGACGCTATTTTTGTCCTTGGCGAAGACTTGACCCAAACCGCTGCTCGTCTGGCTCTGGGTCTGCGCCAAGCGGTGAAAGGCAAAGCCGAAGACATGGCTGCGGCGATGAAAGTCCAGCCTTGGCTCGACGCGGCAGTGAAGAACATCGGTCAGCACGAGCTGAACCCACTGTTTATCGCCAGTCTGGCTGAAACCAAGCTGGATGACGTTGCTGAAGAATGCGTTCACGCAGCACCGGACGATCTGGCGCGTATCGGTTTCGCGGTCGCTCATGCGCTGGATGCCAGTGCGCCCGCCGTTGAAGGCCTTGAGCCTGAAGCTCTGGAATTGGCACAACGTATTGCCGATGCCCTGCTGGCCGCCAAGCGCCCACTGATCATCGCCGGTACTTCGCTGGGTTCCAAAGCGCTGATCGAAGCCGCGGCCAACATTGCCAAAGCGCTGAAGCTGCGCGAGAAGGCAGGCTCCATCAGCCTGATCGTGCCGGAAGCCAACAGCATGGGCCTAGCCCTGCTGGGTGGCGACTCTGTCGATGCCGCGCTGCAAGCAGTAATCGACGGCAAGGCCGACGCCATTGTCGTGCTGGAAAACGATCTGTACACCCGCACCGATGCTGCCAAGGTCGATGCAGCCCTGAGCGCGGCGAAAGTCGTGATCGTGGCTGATCATCAGAAAACCCCGACCGGTGATCGTGCTCATCTGGTGCTGCCTGCTGCCAGTTTTGCTGAGGGCGACGGTACGCTGGTCAGCCAGGAAGGCCGTGCCCAGCGCTTCTTCCAGGTGTTCGACCCGACTTATCTGGACTCCAGCATTCTGGTTCACGAAGGCTGGCGCTGGCTGCACGCCCTGCGCTCCACCCTGCTGAACAAGCCGGTAGACTGGACGTTGCTCGACCACGTGACGGCTGCCTGCGCGGCAAGCACTCCGCAATTGGCCGCCATCGTCAACGCCGCGCCGTCGGCTGCGTTCCGTATCAAAGGCTTGAAGCTGGCTCGCGAACCACTGCGCTACAGCGGCCGTACAGCCATGCGCGCCAACATCAGCGTGCATGAACCGCGTACCTCCCAGGACAACGACACCGCGTTCTCCTTCTCTATGGAAGGTTACTCGGGTTCGGTTGAACCACGTCAGCAAGTACCATTTGCCTGGTCACCGGGCTGGAACTCGCCACAAGCGTGGAACAAGTTCCAGGACGAAGTCGGCGGTCACTTGCGTGCAGGTGATCCGGGCACTCGTCTGATCGAAACCCAAGGCGATAACTTGAGCTGGTTCACCAGCGCGCCTCGCGCCTTCTCCCCTGCTCAAGGGACCTGGCAAGTGGTGCCGTTCTATCACCTGTTCGGCAGCGAAGAGAACTCGTCGAAAGCCGCACCGGTGCAAGAGCGCATTCCTGCTCCTTACGTTGCTTTGGCCAAATCAGAAGCCGATCGCCTGGGCGTCAACGATGGTGCTTTGCTGTCCTTGAATGTCGCTGGTCAGACCTTGCGTCTGCCGCTGCGCATCAACGAAGAGCTGGGCGCAGGTCTGGTGGCGTTGCCTGCCGGTCTGGCCGGTATTCCGCCGGCGATTTTCGGCAAGTCCGTTGACGGTCTGCAGGAGGCAGCGCAATGAGTTGGTTCACCCCTGATGTGATCGACGCGATCATTGCGGTCGTCAAGGCTATCGTTGTGCTGCTGGCTGTTGTGGTCTGCGGCGCACTGCTGAGCTTTGTGGAACGTCGCCTGTTGGGCTGGTGGCAGGACCGTTATGGTCCAAACCGCGTTGGCCCTTTCGGCATGTTCCAGATTGCTGCCGACATGCTGAAAATGTTCTTCAAGGAAGACTGGACCCCGCCGTTTGCCGACAAGGTGATCTTCACCCTGGCCCCGGTAGTTGCCATGAGCGCCCTGCTGATCGCGTTCTCGATTATCCCGATCACCCCAAGCTGGGGCGTGGCGGATCTGAACATCGGTCTGCTGTTCTTCTTCGCCATGGCCGGGCTGTCGGTTTACGCCGTTCTGTTTGCCGGTTGGTCGAGTAACAACAAGTTCGCCCTGCTTGGTGCGCTGCGTGCTTCAGCACAAACCGTGTCCTACGAAGTGTTCATGGGCCTGGCGTTGATGGGCATCGTGGTGCAGGTTGGCTCGTTCAACATGCGCGACATCGTGGAGTATCAGGCGCAGAACCTGTGGTTCATCATTCCGCAGTTCTTTGGCTTCTGTACCTTCTTCATTGCTGGCGTCGCCGTGACTCACCGTCACCCGTTCGACCAGCCGGAAGCGGAGCAGGAACTGGCTGACGGCTACCACATTGAATATGCAGGCATGAAGTGGGGCATGTTCTTCGTTGGCGAATACATCGGCATCATTCTGATCTCGGCACTGCTGGTGACGCTGTTCTTCGGTGGCTGGCACGGTCCGTTCGATATCCTGCCTTCGCTGTCGTTCTTCTGGTTCGCCATCAAGACTGCATTCTTCATCATGCTGTTCATCCTGCTGCGTGCATCCATTCCGCGCCCACGCTATGACCAGGTCATGGATTTCAGCTGGAAATTCTGTCTGCCGCTGACCCTGATCAATTTGCTGGTGACTGCTGCGGTTGTGCTGTTGAACACACCAGCCGGCTCGGTTCAGTGAGGATTTGACCCATGTTCAAATATATTGGCGACATCGTTAAGGGTACTGGTACCCAACTGCGAAGCCTGGTGATGGTATTCGGTCACGGCTTCCGCAAACGCGACACCCTGCAATACCCGGAAGAGGCTGTGTATCTGCCACCGCGCTATCGCGGTCGTATCGTGCTGACTCGCGACCCTGATGGTGAAGAGCGCTGCGTAGCCTGCAACCTGTGCGCCGTGGCTTGCCCGGTCGGCTGCATCTCGCTGCAGAAAGCCGAAACCGATGACGGCCGTTGGTATCCAGAGTTCTTCCGCATCAACTTCTCGCGTTGCATTTTCTGCGGCCTGTGCGAAGAAGCCTGCCCGACCACCGCAATCCAGCTGACACCGGATTTCGAAATGGCCGAGTTCAAACGTCAGGATCTGGTTTACGAGAAAGAAGATCTACTGATCTCCGGCCCCGGCAAGAACCCTGACTACAACTTCTATCGCGTCGCCGGTATGGCCGTCGCTGGCAAGCCCAAGGGCTCTGCACAGAACGAAGCCGAACCGATCAACGTCAAGAGCTTGCTGCCTTAAGGAAGTAAAGATGGAATTCGCTTTCTATTTCGCATCCGGCATCGCTGTAGTGTCCACCCTTCGGGTGATCACTAACACCAACCCGGTGCACGCCCTGCTCTACCTGATCATTTCGCTGATCGCCGTGGCGATGACTTTTTTCAGCCTTGGCGCTCCGTTCGCCGGGGTTCTGGAAGTCATCGCTTACGCGGGCGCAATCATGGTCCTGTTCGTTTTCGTGGTGATGATGCTCAACCTGGGCCCGGCCTCGGTTCAGCAGGAACGCACCTGGCTCACACCCGGTATCTGGGTCGGCCCGGTGATTCTGGGCGCCCTGTTGTTGGCTGAACTGCTGTACGTGCTGTTCGCCAACCAGACAGGCGCCGCTATCGGTCACACCACCGTCGACGCCAAGGCAGTCGGCATCAGCCTGTTCGGGCCTTACCTGCTGGTCGTCGAGCTGGCCTCGATGCTATTGCTGGCGGCAGCGGTGACGGCATTCCATCTGGGCCGCAACGAAGCGAAGGAGCCAAGCCAATGAATGCTATCCCTCTGGAGCACGGTCTGGCGGTTGCCGGGGTCCTGTTCGTTCTCGGCCTGGTCGGTCTGATAGTGCGCCGTAACATTCTTTTTGTGTTGATGAGCCTGGAGATCATGATGAACGCATCAGCTCTGGCGTTCGTCGTTGCCGGTAGCCGCTGGGCTCAGCCGGATGGACAAGTGATGTTCATCCTGGTGATCACCCTCGCTGCTGCCGAGGCCAGTATTGGCCTGGCGATCCTGATGCAGCTGTATCGCCGCTTCCACACTCTCGATATCGACGCTGCCAGCGAGATGCGCGGATGAACCTACTCTTTCTGACTTTCGTATTTCCCCTGATCGGTTTTCTGCTGCTGTCGTTCTCCCGTGGGCGCATCTCGGAAAACCTCGCGGCACTGATCGGCGTCGGCTCTATCGGCCTGTCAGCCATCGTTACTGCGTGGGTTATCTGGCAGTTCAACGTTGCGCCGCCTGAAGGCGGTCACTACACCCAGGTGTTGTGGCGCTGGATGGCCGTGGACGGTTTCGAACCCAACTTCGCACTGTATCTCGACGGCCTGTCCGTGACGATGCTCGGCGTAGTGGTCGGCGTCGGCTTCCTGATCCACCTGTTCGCTTCCTGGTACATGCGTGGCGAAGCCGGTTACTCGCGCTTCTTCGCGTACACCAACCTGTTCATCGCCAGCATGCTTTTCCTGATCCTCGGCGATAACCTGTTATTCCTGTACTTCGGTTGGGAAGGTGTAGGTCTGTGCAGTTACCTGTTGATCGGCTTCTACTACAGCAACCGCAACAACGGTAACGCGGCACTCAAAGCCTTCATCGTGACCCGTATCGGCGACGTGTTCATGGCCATCGGCCTGTTCATCCTGTTCCAGCAACTGGGCACGTTGAACGTCCAGGAATTGCTGGTGCGTGCGCCGGAGCATTTCAAGGTCGGCGACTTCTGGATCGTACTGGCTACCCTGCTGCTGCTCGGTGGTGCTGTGGGTAAATCCGCGCAACTGCCACTGCAAACCTGGCTGGCGGATGCGATGGCCGGTCCTACTCCGGTTTCGGCACTGATCCACGCCGCAACCATGGTGACCGCAGGTGTTTACCTGATCGCCCGTACTCACGGCCTGTTCGCCCTGGCGCCGGACATCCTGCACCTGGTAGGCATCGTCGGCGGCGTGACACTGGTTCTGGCAGGTTTCGCGGCACTGGTACAGACCGACATCAAACGTATCCTCGCCTATTCGACCATGAGCCAGATTGGCTACATGTTCCTGGCGCTGGGCGTAGGCGCCTGGGAAGGCGCGATCTTCCACCTGATGACTCACGCGTTCTTCAAGGCGCTGCTGTTCCTCGCATCCGGTGCGGTGATCGTTGCCTGCCACCACGAGCAGAACATCTTCAAGATGGGCGGGCTGTGGAAGAAACTGCCACTGGCCTACGCCAGCTTCATCGTCGGCGGCTCAGCCCTTGCGGCCTTGCCGTTGCTGACGGCGGGCTTCTACTCCAAGGACGAAATTCTTTGGGAGGCTTTCGCCAGCGGCAACAACGGTCTGCTGTACGCAGGTCTGGTCGGCGCGTTCATGACTTCGCTGTACACCTTCCGCCTGATCTTCATCACCTTCCACGGTGAAGCCAAGACTGAAGCGCACGCCGGTCACGGTATCGCCCACTGGTTGCCATTGAGCGTGCTGATCGTGCTGTCGACCTTCGTTGGCGCGCTGATCACTCCACCGTTGGCGGGTGTACTGCCGCAAAGCGTCGGTCACGCCGGTGGCGATGCCAAGCACAGCCTGGAAATCGCGTCGGGGGCTATCGCTCTGGCCGGTATCCTGCTGGCTGCCTTGCTGTTCCTGGGCAAGCGCCGCTTGGTGACCTCCATAGCCAACAGCGCTCCGGGTCGTTTCCTGTCAGCCTGGTGGTTCGCTGCATGGGGCTTCGATTGGGTGTACGACAAGCTGTTCGTCAAGCCGTATCTGGCTATCTGCCAGTTGCTGCGTAGCGACCCGCTGGACCACACCATTGGTTTGATCCCACGTCTGGTCAAGGCAGGTCATGGCAGCATGACCCGTACCGAAACCGGTCAACTGCGCTGGTATGCCGCTTCGATCGCTGTAGGTGCCGTGCTGGTACTCGGCGCCGTCGTTGTGATTGCGGTCTGACATGAACCTTGCGAATTTGCGAAAGGAATTGAGCCCGTCATGATTCTGCCTTGGCTAATCCTGATCCCCTTTATCGGTGGCCTGCTGTGCTGGCAAGGTGAGCGCTTCGGCCCTACCCTGCCGCGCTGGATCGCGCTGCTGACCATGTCCCTCGAACTGGCCCTGGGCCTCTGGTTGTGGAGTACTGGCAACTACAGTTACGCACCAGCGCCTGGCGTCGACCCAACCTGGGCCATCGAATTCAAGCACTTGTGGATTGCCCGCTTCGGCATCAGCGTCCACCTGGCTCTCGATGGTCTTTCGTTGCTGATGATCCTGCTGACCGGCCTGCTCGGTGTGCTGTCGGTGTTGTGTTCGTGGAAAGAAATCCAGCGTAACGTTGGTTTCTTCCACCTCAACCTGATGTGGATCCTCGGTGGCGTGATTGGGGTGTTCCTGGCCATCGACCTGTTCATGTTCTTCTTCTTCTGGGAAATGATGCTGGTGCCGATGTATTTCCTCATCGCGCTCTGGGGCCACAGCTCGGCGGACGGCAAGAAGACACGAATCTACGCCGCGACCAAGTTCTTCATCTTCACTCAGGCCAGCGGCTTGATCATGTTGGTGGCGATCCTCGGTCTGGTTCTGGTCAACTTCAATCAGACTGGAGTGATCACGTTCGATTACGCCACGCTGCTGAAGACCCAACTGGCACCGGGCACCGAATACATACTGATGCTGGGCTTCTTTATTGCCTTCGCGGTGAAGCTGCCAGTCGTGCCCTTCCACTCCTGGCTGCCGGATGCTCACGCCCAGGCGCCAACAGCAGGCTCGGTCGATCTGGCCGGTATCCTGTTGAAAACCGCTGCTTATGGCCTGCTGCGTTTCGCTCTACCGATGTTCCCGAACGCATCGGCAGAGTTCGCGCCTATTGCAATGATTCTGGGCCTGATCGGTATTTTCTACGGGGCATTCCTGGCGTTCGCGCAGACCGACATCAAGCGTCTGATCGCTTACTCCAGTGTCTCGCACATGGGCTTCGTGCTGATTGGTATCTACTCCGGCAGCCAGCAAGCGCTGCAAGGCGTCGTGATCCAGATGATCGCTCACGGTCTGTCGGCTGCTGCGCTGTTTATCCTCAGCGGCCAGTTGTACGAGCGCCTGCATACACGTGACATGCGTGAAATGGGTGGTTTGTGGTCGCGCATCGCCTACCTGCCAGCGATCAGCCTGTTCTTCGCGGCGGCTTCTCTGGGTCTGCCAGGTACCGGTAACTTTGTGGGTGAGTTCCTGATCCTGCTGGGCAGCTTTGTCAGTGCGCCATGGATCACCGCAATTGCCACGTCCGGTCTGGTGTTTGGCTCTGTCTATTCGCTGATCATGATCCACCGCGCCTACTTCGGTCCGGCCAAATCCGACGAGCCTCTCAAGGGCATGGACGGACGGGAAATGATCATGGTGCTCGGCCTGGCCGTGTTGCTGGTACTGCTCGGGGTTTACCCGCAGCCGTTCCTCGATACGTCGGCAGCGACCATGCACGGCGTGCAGCAATGGCTCGGCACCGCCTTCACTCAACTCGCTTCGGCCCGGTAAGAGCGCTATGGACCTGACGATTCAACATTTTATTGCGCTTGCCCCACTGCTGATTACCAGCCTCACCATTGTTGTGGTGATGCTGGCAATCGCATGGCGCCGCAATCACTCGCAAACCTTCCTGCTCAGCGTGGCGGGGCTTAACCTGGCCCTGCTGTCGATCTACCCGGCATTGAAAGTCGCTCCACTGGTAGTGACGCCGCTGCTGCAGATCGACAGCTTCGCTTGCCTGTACATGGCGCTGATCCTGGCGTCGACCCTGGCTTGCGTGACCATGGCTCACGCCTATCTCGGCGACGGTAAAGCTGGCTACCCTGGCAATCGTGAAGAGCTTTACCTGCTGATCCTGCTGGCGGCAGCTGGCGGTCTGGTACTGGTCAGCGCTCAGCATCTGGCAGGCCTGTTCATCGGTCTGGAGTTACTGTCGGTGCCGGTCTACGGTCTGGTTGCCTATGCGTTCTTCAACAAGCGCTCGTTGGAAGCCGGTATCAAGTACATGGTGCTCTCGGCAGCCGGTTCAGCCTTCCTGCTGTTCGGCATGGCGCTGCTGTATGCCGAAGCTGGCACGCTGGGCTTCGAAGGTATCGGCAAGGCACTCGCCGCAAGCGGTCTGCCGAGCCCAATCGCAAGTCTGGGTCTGGGCATGATGCTGGTGGGTCTGGCATTCAAACTGTCGCTGGTGCCGTTTCACCTGTGGACGCCAGACGTGTACGAGGGTGCCCCGGCCCCGGTAGCGGCTTTCCTGGCCACTGCCAGCAAGGTTGCTGTGTTCGCAGTGCTGGTGCGTCTGTTCCAGATTTCCCCAGCTGCCAGCAGCGGTGTTCTGAATGACGTACTGGCGGTCATCGCCGTGGCGTCGATCATCGTCGGCAACCTGCTGGCGCTGATGCAGAACAACTTGAAGCGTCTGCTGGGTTATTCATCCATCGCGCACTTCGGCTACCTGATGATCGCCTTGGTGGCGAGCAAAGGCATGGCGGTTGAGGCTATTGGCGTGTATCTGGCCACCTATGTGCTGACGAGCCTGGGCAGCTTCGGTGTAATCACCATGATGTCGTCGCCATACAGCGGCCGTGATACCGATGCGATGTTCGAATACCGCGGTCTGTTCTGGCGTCGTCCGTACCTGACAGCGGTAATGACCCTGATGATGCTGTCCCTGGCGGGTATCCCGCTGACCGCTGGCTTCATCGGTAAGTTCTACATCATCGCGACCGGTGTCGAGTCGAAGCTATGGTGGTTGATCGGTGCACTGATCATCGGTAGCGCCATCGGCGTGTTCTATTACCTGCGCGTGATGGTCACCCTGTATCTGGTGGACTCCAAACTGCCACGCCACGATGCGGCCTTCAACTGGGCGCAACGTACCGGCGGCGTGATGCTGTTGGCGATTGCCATTCTGACCTTCGTACTGGGTGTCTATCCGCAGCCGCTGCTGGATCTGGTCCAGCATGCAGGTCTGATGGGCTGATCTCTCAAGGATCAGGCACGACGCATAAAAAAACCTGCTCAGTTGAGCAGGTTTTTTTTCGCCTGAAGAATCTAGCCGGGCAGACGTACCGTCTTCTTGGCGCTGACGAACAAGCCCCAGGTGGACATGAACAGCGCAGCGACCATCGGACCAATCACAAAGCCATTAAGGCCGAATACCGACATCCCTCCCAGCGTAGAGATCAGGATCAGGTAGTCGGGCATCTTCGTGTCTTTGCCGACCAGAACAGGCCGCAGCACGTTGTCCACCAGGCCAATAACAAAGACGCCGAACAATGCGAGCACAACGCCCTGCCAGATCATCCCGCTCAACAGGAAGTAGACCGCTACGGGCGCCCAGACGATCCCCGCCCCTACTGCTGGCAGCAACGACAGGAAAGCCATGATGACCGCCCAGAGCAGCGCACTGGGGATGTCCAGACACCAGAAAATGAAACCGCCCAGAGCGCCTTGAGTGATCGCGACGACAATGTTGCCTTTGACCGTGGCGCGCACGACCCGCGTGAACTTCAATTGCAAACGACGCTTTTGTGGCTCAGCCAGCGGCACCGCGATACGCATCTTGCGCACCAGTTCCTGGCCATCGCGCAGGAAGAAAAACAACAGGTACAGCATGATGAAGAAACCCACTACGAAGTCGAAGGTGCCCTGACCGAAGCTGAATGCCTGCGTTGCCAGGTACTGACTGCCCTGCATCGCGCCTTTGGCGATCTTGTCGCGCAGACCGTTGAGATCGCCCATACCCAAGCGATCCAGCCAGCCCTGAACGTAAGGCGGCAACAAGCCTTTGAACTCGGCCAGATAACTGGCGATGTCGAGCTGACCGCTTTCCACGTTCTTGTAGAGTGTGGCGCCTTCCTGAACCAGCAATGCACTGATGACGATAACCGGCAGAATCGCGATCACCAGACAGATCACCAAGGTGCAGAGCGACGTCAGATTACGCTGCCAGCCGAACTTCAGCAGCAAGCGACGCTGTACAGGCGCGAAGATGATGCCGAGGATCACCGCCCAGAAGACCGCGCCGTAAAACGGCAACAGGATCCATATGAACGCGATGGTCACCAGGACCAACAGCATGATCAGGGTTTTGTACTGCAGCGTGGTTTCGTTCATGTCCTTTCCATGTCAGTAGGCAAGCAACTCGCTTGACCTGATCCTTAGTCAGCCAATAGACGGACGAGTGCCATCATTCTGCTTTTCATGCAGATGATGGCTCTGGAAAGGGTAGTACAGCAGAGAATGCGTCTGGCCGTAGGGTTGGCAGGAAATCGCACAGGGTCATTACACCGCTCTGTCTGACGCCAGACATTTGATCTGTAGGAACTGCCGAAGGCTGCGATAGCGGTGTGTCAGGATGAATGCTTGGCAGCCTTCGGCAGCGCTCATCAAACATGAAATAACTATCTGAGTTAAATGCTTATTCTGTAGGAGTGAGCTTGCTCGCGATAGCGTCAGGTCAGACGCTATCCTCTTAACCGATCTACCGCTATCGCGAGCAAGCTCACTCCTACAGGGTCAATGTTTACTACGCGACAGCGCGGCGCGTCGGACGACGTGCAGGTCAACCATTCGTAGCGCACTTCTCACATGAGTTAAACCCGGAATTGCCCAACCAGTGCGCCAAGGCGCTGGCCAAGATCGTTCAGGCTGCGTGTGGTCTGCGCGCTCTGCCGGGTTTCGTCTGCAACGGTGTCTACAGCGGAAGCAATCTGGTGCACGCTGCGGTTGATCTCCTCGGCAACAGCCGTTTGCTCTTCTGCCGCACTGGCGATCTGCGCGTTCATGGTGTTGATGGTCGTGATCAGCTCGCCAATAGCATCCAGCGAAGACCCCGCCTGATTGGCCTGCACGGAGGTGCCATCACCCGCCTCACTGGAGCGACGCATGGCATCCACAGCGGTTTGCGTGCCTTTCTGCAGCCGATCAATCATGCCCTGAATTTCCTGAGTACTCTGCTGAGTACGACTGGCCAGCGCACGCACCTCGTCAGCCACTACCGCAAAACCTCGACCAGCCTCCCCGGCCCGAGCGGCTTCAATAGCAGCATTGAGGGCTAGCAGGTTGGTCTGCTCAGCGATGGAGCGAATCACCCCAAGCACGCTGACAATAGAAGAGACGTCCTGCTGCAGGCTGTCCAGCGAGGAGCCGCTGTTGCGGATATCTTGGACCAACGCGTGAATCAGTTTGATGCTGCCATCAACGACACGTTTGGCCGACTGGCCCTCTTCATCGGTCTGCTGTGCGGCGACCGAGGCGCCCTGCGCACTCTTTGCCACTTCCTGCGCCGCAGCAGACATCTCGTTGATTGCAGTGGCGACCTGATCGGTCTCATGCCGCTGACGCTCCATGGCTTGTTCAGAGCGCTGCGCCTGGCTGGAAACCTCACTCACGAGGCCAGTCAGTTGCCCGGTCATTCCGGATATCTGGCTGACCAGGCTATGGATCTTGTCGACGAAACGGTTGAAGGAACCCGCCAAATCACCCAACTCATCCTGACTGGTCACGGCCAGACGACGGGTCAAATCGCCCTCACCGGCGGCGATGTCGTCCAGGTTATCTTTCATCAGGCGCAATGGACGAAGCAACGTACCGGCCAGCACCACGCCAATAATGCTGATAATGACAAGAACAAGTAAGGCGACCCCGACGATGCTCAGCAACATTTCCTGCAGACGAGCTTCAACGTCACGTTCGACCAATGCAACCTGGGCGTCGATACCGTCAAGATTGACAGACGAACCGACCGCCAGGTCCCATTTGGGTAAATACTCGGTGTAGCCCAGCTTGGGCAACAATTCGGTTTTGCCAGGTAGCGGTGAGGAGTACAGCAGATAATGCGTACCAGCTTTAGCTACAGCCACCAGTTCATTGTTGACATATACGCCGTTCGGATCGCGTGCATCCTTGAAGCTCTTCCCGACGCCATCAGGACTGTTTGCCTTGAACAAGCGTATAGATTGCGAATCGTAGCCAAAGAAATAGCCGTCCTTGCCATAGGAAATGCCGGAAAGCAGTTTTATGGCCTGTGCTCGCGCGGCCTCATCGCCAGCCGGCGAAGCGTCATAAATCGGTTTGATAGCAGTCATACCGATGGCGACATAATTTTGCAGCGTCGCCTTGGCTTCATTCAGGAGCCGTTCGCGCGTTTGGCTGACCTCCTGTCTGGCCTGCTCGCGGAGCATGATGACGGTAGTCGCGCTAATGATCAGCGCGAATATGAGCACCGGCAGAATCGCCAGTGAAAGTACTTTGGCTTTCAGGCTAATGCGCATAGAACCCCAGATATCAATTTGTTGTTTTTAAATTTTGATCTTGGCTCTGTAACGGCAATCAGACTGAAAAGTTGAGAGGGATGCGCTCTTTTGTCAGAAAAGCAGAAGCGAAACGCAGGAGTATCGATAACGTAGTTACGGACTTAGTGACTAACGGAGTCGCGTGTTGGAGGGTTATTCACCAACAGAGCGGTCAGGCAGGTCGATGCGCACGCGAAGTCCACCTGAGTGGCTAGCCTCCAGTTGCAGATTGCCGCCCCACACTTGGACGATATCGCGCACGATGCCGAGGCCCAACCCGTGACCGGTAATCTGCTCATCAAGACGCGCACCGCGGCTGAAGACCTCCTCGCGCATAGCCTCAGGAATACCGGGGCCGTCGTCCTCTACGAGGATACAAAAGCTGGTCTCCTGCCGGGTAATGATCAGCAGTACTTCGCTATCAGCCCATTTGCATGCGTTATCCAGCAAGTTACCCAATAGTTCCAGGATATCCTCTCGATCCCAAGGGAGAGACAAACCCGGCTGGACTTGCATCCCGAGGTTTAGATGCTCACCGTGGATCATGCGTAATGTAGCGAACAATCCACTCAACTCGACATCGCAGTCGAAATGCGCACCGGGCAACGCATCACCCGACAGCCGCGCGCGATTCAACTCGCGCGCCAGACGTTGCTGAATCTGCTCAAGCTGTTCACGAAGGATATTGCGCAGTTCTGGATGAGCATCAAACTGGGGACTGGCGATAGCGCTGAAGAGGACAGCCAGCGGAGTTTTCAGCGCGTGCCCAAGATTGCCGAGGGCGTTGCGTGAACGCCTCAAGCTGTCTTCGGTATGCTCCAATAGATGATTGATTTGCGAAACAAGGGGTTCCAGCTCAACTGGAACCTGCTCATCAAGCTGGGATCGCTTCCCCTGTTGAAGCTGAATCAGCTGTTCACGGGCACGATCCAGTGGGCGCAAGGCCCGGCGAACCGTAACTCGCTGTAATGCGAGGATCAGCAAGAGAGCGGCCACGCCCAGACCGAGACCAATCTGCTGTACCCGAAGAAAACTTGCCCTTACCGGCGTGTAATCTTGAGCGACGGTAATTGAGATGTCCTGACCAAACTTGCGGTAATCAACTTTGTGCAGCAGCAAGGATTGCCCTGTCTGGCCCAGCTCGTAGCTGGAATGCAGCCCGCTTGAACCGGGATCAGGAATTTCCAGATCCCATAACGATCTTGAGCGCCAGTGGCCATCCGGGAAATCAATTCGGAAGTAGTGCCCGGAATAAGGCCGCTGATAAGCGGGTGACAGACGATGTTCGTCCAGTTGCACACCACTCTTCCCGCGCACCAGAGCCACCAACAGGCTTTCGCTTTCATTGCGCAGCCCGGCTTCCAGATACCGCTGCAACCCCAGTTCAAACAGCCAAAGGCTGGTTTGAGCCAAGACCACGCATACCAGCACCATCACACTGATAAGCCCGAGACTCAGGCGTCGCTGTATAGACTTCAAGCAGCAGGCTCTCCGCCAAACCGATAGCCCTGGCCCCTTCGAGTCTCGACGACCGCTTTACCCAGCTTGCGTCGGAGGTGATTCACATGCACTTCAATAACGTTGGAATCACGCTCGTTTTCCCCGTCATAGAGGTGCTCGGCCAAATGGCTTTTTGAAAGAATTTGTTCCGGGTGCAGCATGAAGTAACGCAACAACCTGAATTCAGCAGAAGTCAGCTGGATATCAACACCATCCTGATTAACGCATTGCCGCCCCTCGTCCAGATGCAAGCCCGCGGACTCAAGGCGTGGTTGGTTGGCCAGCCCTTTGGAACGACGCAGTAGTGCCTGAATGCGAAGTTGCAACTCTTCCGGGTGGAACGGCTTGGTCAGGTAGTCGTCAGCCCCGGCCTTGAGTCCTTCGATACGCTCAGACCAGGAGCCTCGTGCAGTCAGGACAAGAACCGGGGTCGCTAACCCGGCGGTGCGCCATTGTTCCAATACCTCAAGACCCGGAAGCCCAGGTAAGCCGAGGTCCAGGATAATCAAATCGTAAGGCTCGGTTACCCCTTGGTGTACAGCGTCACGACCGTCCGCAAGCCAATCAACTGCGTAGCCCTGCCTGCCCAGCCCCGCGAGCAACTCATCAGCAAGCGGGACATGGTCCTCTACCAATAACAGCCGCATCAGTCTTCCTCATCCTTCAATAATCGACTGTCCCGAGCGTCATACTTCAACTCGCGAACGACCCCTTCCGAGGTCAGAATCTCAAACTCATAGACGTACACGCCATGCTTCTCTTCAAGTTCAGCCTCTAGCAGTTTGGCACCGGGATGCCTGGCCAAAGCCATCTCCATCAACTGTTCAAGGGGAAGAATAGTACCGAGCTGACGCAAGTTCAGCGCTTCATCCTGATCCAGGTCCCTGGCCTGCACAGTGACGCACACCAGCACTAGGCAGAGAAGAGTGCCACGACGCTTATGTAAGTTCATTATCGGTCCTGATGATCCTTGAGTACTTTCCCGGTTGCGGCATCAACATCCACGTCCCATTCAATACCTTGAGTGTCCGTAAGCTCAACCTGATAAATATGTTTGCCGTATTTTTCATCAAGCTCGGTATCGTTTATGGTCGCGCCAGGGTGCCTGGCTAATGCCACAGCGTCGAGCCGCTCTGAACTTTGAATAACGCCGGCGGCGCGCAATGTAACAGCTTCGTCGGCAGAGATGTCGCGAGCGCTGACTACACCGCTGGTCAACATCAGTAAGGCAGAGGCAAAAAAAGCAGTCAGGGGGTTCACTATCAATCTCCGTTGAAAATGTTTATTTCCTACTGACTCAGGATAAACAACCGAACTTAACTCAAGCTGAATCTGTCTGGCTAGATGCCATCAGTGGGTAACGATCTGGCTGCTTTTAGCGCCAAGGCCAAACCATTACTGATAAACTCTTGGCCTGCATGCGTCGCTGCGACGATCGCCATTTTTAGAGTTGAAGATTGTGGAAATTTTTAAAGAATTTACGTTTGAGTCGGCCCACTTCCTACCTAATGTTCCCGAGGGGCATAAATGTGGACGGCTGCACGGCCACTCCTTCCGCATCGCTATCCACCTTGAAGGTGAAGTTGATCCCCATATCGGCTGGATACGTGACTTCTCCGAAATCAAAGCGATCTTCAAGCCCTTGTATGAAAGGCTCGATCACCACTACCTGAATGACATCCCAGGCCTGGAAAATCCTACTAGCGAAAACCTCGCCAAATGGATCTTCGCAGAGCTCAAGCCTCTGTTGCCGGAGCTGTCTGCTATTCGTATCCATGAGACCTGTACCAGTGGTTGCATCTATCGCGGTGAATAATCGCCGATAATGAAAAGCCCTCCTTGTTCGCAAGGGGGGCTTTTTTGTGTCTGGGAGAGTGTCGTAGATGCTCACTGTATCGCAAGAAACACGGAGCCCGTGGACAGGATTTATCAGGGAAGGCGCTATATTAGGCGATGGATATGCAGCATCTGTACCGGCCTACTCCCGAATGAATTCGGTCCAACCCGATAGGGTGAACCGGTAGGAGCTGCCGAAGGCTGCGAGGCGGTGTGTCAGGCTAAAAGCGTGACCGTCCATCGCGGGCAAGCGCGCTCCCACCGCTAATTCTTTTTTCTTCGCACATAAACAAAACCCCTGAACGCGTAAGCGATCAGGGGTTCTGGAATTTAATCTTGACGATGACCTACTCTCACATGGGGAAACCCCACACTACCATCGGCGATACATCGTTTCA